>JAJZHJ010000007.1:0-13714 GCA_021804525.1 Bacteroidota bacterium
GTTTCACTTGTTTCAGTTAAAGACAAAACAACCCTGAAGTCGAAAAAACACGCCAATTTGCAATATATTGACAAATGACTATTTGGCAAGAAAATAAAAAACAGGAGGAATTCAATTATACCAACACGAAATGGACTTATTGCTACATAGTAGAGCATAAGTTATCTCATACATGAATAATTTGTTTTTAAAGGTCGTATGAAACTCACATGTCAACTATTTTTATAATATTGGATGTAAGTAATTTACATACTCATTTCATTATCGGAATCGCATTTTCTGAGAGACATCCAATCGCAGCAGAATAAACAGCATCACGGTGAATGACCAAAGCGAAGAGCCTCCGTAACTAAAGAAAGGAAGCGGGATGCCAATGACAGGCGTCAAACCAAGCACCATGCCAACATTGATCAACACGTGAAACAACATGATGCTGACGATACTATAGGTATAAACACGCAAAAAGGTATCGCGATGACTTTCGGCAATGTAAATTAAACGAAACAACAAAAGTGCATAAAGCAGCAAAACCCCGAGAGAACCCACAAAGCCATGTTCTTCGCCTACGGTACAAAAAATAAAATCGGTATCCTGTTCGGGTACATATTTCAGTTTAGTTTGCGTACCTTGCAAAAAGCCTTTTCCCCAGAAACCGCCCGAACCGATGGCAATTTTCGATTGGTTGACATTATAGCCAACGCCTTGCGGATCGTTTTTCATGCCTAAAACAACTTCAATACGCGTGCGCTGATGCTGTTCCAAAACATGATCGAAAAAATAGTCGCCCGAGAAACTAACCACTGTGGCTCCTAAGGCAAATAAAGCAATCCAGATATAAGCCCGTTTTCGTTTATAAAGGAAAAGAAAAATCAGATAGAGCGAAGAGAGAATGACTAAGAACAGGGCAATTTGGTTGAACAACACATCATATGATATTTGCAGCAACAATCCGATGCCAAACAATAATACGCCACCCAGAAGGAAATAACGTGCCGTTTTCCAATCGTGCTCGTAAGCCACCACGGCACCTATTTCAATCAAAAAGATAATGGATAGAGCAATCAAAAAGCCAAGTGAACCCACGTTTCCATATATCGGCACTTCACTCAACGGAAGCACAATTAAAAAGAGCACAATAAGAATAGTGACAATCAACAATAAGATGCCCGGCAATCCTTCGCGATAAAGCATAAGGAAGAAAGCCATGAAGACCAATGCAGAACCGGTTTCAGCTTGCAAAACAATCAGAACAAAAGGAGTAAGAATGATGCCGAACACCCACCAAACATCCTGCCGTTTTGAAAGCGAGAATCCCGGATGACTGATGTATTTCCCCAAAGCTAACGCAGTAGCCAACTTGGCCAATTCGGCAGGCTGAAAGCTGACAGGCCCAAACACCAACCACGAATGCGATCCTTTGATATTGGGTGCAACAACAATGGTAATGGCTAACAAAACAAGTACCGCCGCATAGAAAATATAGGCCAACTGTTCGTAATATTTACCATCAAGCAGCAAAATAACGCCACCGATAACAAACGCACAAGCAATCCAAATCAACTGCTTTCCCGATCGGTATTCAAAACTCCAGAAATTGGTTTGATGAAAGCCATAGCTTGCCCCATACACATTGAACCATCCAAAGATGATCATGAGCAGGAATATAAGAATAACCCACTTATCGAGCAGGTGAGACAATTGAATTTTCCGAGCCATAATTTGGAATCAAAAAAGTATTTTCCATTGTTGTTTCAAGTCCCTGACGTGCCGGCGAAATTTTTCTGGTCAAATAAAATTCCATCATCAAACTGGCAATCGGCGCTGCATACGTGGCACCAAAACCACTGTTTTCTACAATACACATGATGGCTATTTTCGGATGATTCATGGGCGCAAACCCCATAAAAATAGAGTGATCTTTATGTGGTGGATTTTGCGATGTCCCCGTCTTTCCACAAACCACAATGCTGTCGCCAAAGCTGGCGATACGCGACGTTCCATAAATAACCGATTGTCGCATTCCTTCAACCACATTAGTGTAATACCACTTATCAATAGGTGGAACATGTTTCACTAGGTAACTCGGATCTATATTGCCACCTTCGATGGAACGTACAATATGGGGTGTAATCCAGTAACCGCGATTAGCGACTAACGCGCATAGGTTAGCGATTTGTAGCGGGGTTGCAGTTACCTCACCTTGCCCAATAGCATCAGAAACAATATTGAGAGAGGTCCAACGTCTTTTGCCATGTTCTCGATTATATGTTTTTGTCGTAGGGATAAAGCCACTATTTTCGTTTGGTAAATCAACTCCTAATTTCTGACCAAAGCCAAATGTCAAGATATCTTTACGCCATGTATTAAAAGCTTGTTCTATGTTCGAATACTTTTTACTATCGAGCAAAGCACGAAATTCGGTACAAAAATAGGTATTACACGAATATGCGATTGCTCCTTCCAAATCGAGCGGCGAAGGATGAATGTGGCATCCTACTTTGAAACGACCTACAAAATAACCACCATGACAAGCAACCCGCGTATTTTTAGAAGTAATCCCTTCTTGTTGAAGAATCAAGGCATTGGCCGCTTTGAAAGTAGAACCAGGCGGATAACGACCCATGATCGAGCGATCTAAAAGCGGTTTCTCGGGATCGGTGTTGAGTTGTTGGAATAACTGAGAGCGTTGGCGTCCTACCATTAATTTCGGGTCATAGCTTGGTGCCGAAACCATTGCTAAGATTTGCCCTGTCGAAGGTTCAATGGCCACAATACTACCACGTTTACCTTGCATCAGTTTTTCGCCCAACATCTGAAGCTCAACGTCCAAACTCAACGTTATATCTTTTCCGGTAACCGGTTGTTGATCATATTTACCATCATCGTAACTTCCTTTGATGCGACCACGCGAATCGCGTAACAGTATTTGCACTCCCTTTTGGCCACGTAACACCGACTCATAACTTTTTTCAACACCTGAAATGCCAACATAATCGCCAGGCTTGTAATATGGATCATTTTCAATTGTCATACGCGATACTTCACCAATAGCTCCTAACGTATGCGCCGCAGCATCATACGCATAATCGCGCACCGAACGTCGCTGTACCGAAAACCCGGGGAAATGAAACAATTTCTCCATTAAACGGGCATAATCATCAGGAAGAACCTGCGTAATAAACACTTGAGGCGTATAAGGAGAATATCCTTGGTTGATATGCCGGTCTTTGATGTCATTCATGCGCTGGTCAAACCACTCTTTGGTAATACCCACTGTATTACAAAAATCCATCGTATCCAAATTCGTTATCTCTTTCATTGTTACCATAATGTCATACGCCGGACGATTGTAAACCAACAATTTCCCGTAACGATCATAAATCAACCCGCGGGATGGAAAAAGAATACGCTTGTAAAAAGCATTGTCATCAGCCAATACTTTATAAGAGGAGGTAAACACCTGCAGAGAGAGTAGTCGAATTGTATAAATGAATACCACTAAAACGATCAAACCACCGATAACAAATTTCCGGTTTTGTAGTTTGTCATTAATCATTACGTCTTTGTTTTTTGAAGACTCAACACCAACAATAAGGTCAAAGAGGAATTTATAATAGTTTTTATCAAAACCAATTCATAGTGAACAAACGAAAAAGCTTCGAGGGTAAAGAGCAACAAGTGCAACAGAACAATTAAAACAGCTGCATATTTTAGAAAAACAGGAAATCCTAACGATTTTACAGAAGGTTCATACGATGATGACACATCGTCGCGCGGTACCACCAGTTTAAGTAAAGGAGCACGAAAGTAGGCAACAAAAACCGTTGCAAAAGCATACATACCAGGAGTATTTGAAAAAATATCTAAAATAGTTCCGGTTATAAAAGCCAGGATTAACAAAAATGAGCGGTTGATGGTGGAAGGCAATCCGAGAATGAACCAAATATAAAGTAAGGGGTTGATATACCCAAGAAATCGGATGTTATCGAAAATAACGACTTGCAGTATTATTAAAAATGCAAATCGTATAAAATGTTTCAAGAGTTGGTTGCCACTCATTGTTCACCCTCCTTTTGTACCGTTTGCAATTCTTCCTGATTTTGATATTGAATCACCTTGACATACGTCAACGTTCTAAACTGGGCAGTAAGCTTTGCGGTAATGTCATAATAGGAAGAAGCGGAAGGGCGTGATGATTGTGTGACGATTCCAACCGGAATACCTTCAGGGAATATTGCAGAGAATCCACTTGTAATCAATGTGTCACCTACCCGCACATCAGCATGACGCGGCACTTCAAGCAACTGGGCAAAATCGCTATCAACCCCGTTCCACACTAAACGTCCAAAGTCATTGGTACGTTTAATTTTACAACTGAGTTGTGATTTTGAATTAAGCAACGACATGACGGCAGCAAAATGATCACTCACGGCAGTCACAATCCCCACTACACCTTGATCATTGACTACACCCATCTCGGGTTTAACGCCATCTAATCTTCCCTTGTTAAGGGTAATGTAATTTTGTAACTTATTAATGCTGTTGCCGATTACTTTTGCAGAAACATAATGATATGCTTGGTCAGGAGCAATTTGCAAATCGCCATGAGTCGAATCTTTCAACAATTCTAACCTGCCTTGCAACAACGCCACACGATTTTGAAGCGCTGTGTTTTCGATAGCCAGTTGTCGATTTGTAGTCTCTAAGCCGAAATAGGAAGTAACGGAACTTTCAGCATTCAAAACCGATGCTGCAACTTGGTTACTTGACGACAAAAAAGAAGCATGTTGAAAACTGTTTTGGTTCACAACGATGAGAAGGGAGAAAACTTCTAAGATGACAAACAGAAAAGTTCCTCCATAGCGCATCAAAAACCGGAGCAGTTGTTCCATGCTTATTCTTTACGGCTGCGATTTATCGCAATAAGAAAGAGAATCGATTGACATTTTTCAATGCCACGCCAGTACCACGAGCCACTGCATGCAAAGGATCATTGGCAATATGGAAAGGAATGTTCATTTTGCTTTCCAACCGCTTGTCCAATCCTTTTAGCAAAGCACCTCCACCGGCCAGATAAATGCCATTATGTACAATGTCAGCATACAGTTCAGGAGGTGTTTGTTCCAATGCGCTCAACACAGCCGTTTCTATTTTTGAAATAGTTTTATCCAGCGCATGGGCAATTTCCTGATACGAGATAGGTACTTCCATTGGTAAAGAAGTCATACGGTTTGGCCCGCGAACGACGTAATCTTCGGGAGCATCTTCCAACGATGTCAAAGCAGCGCCCACATTGATTTTAATCATTTCAGCCGTACGTTCACCCACCTTCATATTGTGTTGACGTCCCATATATTCCACAATATCATCCGTCAAATCATCACCAGCAATACGAATGGATTTATTGGTCACGATACCACCAAGTGAAATAACCGCAATTTCAGTTGTTCCACCTCCAATATCCACAACCATGTTACCATCAGGTGCCTCGACATCAAGCCCAATACCAATTGCGGCAGCCATTGGTTCATAAATCATATACACTTCGCGACCACCGGCATGTTCCGAAGAGTCGCGCACTGCACGAATTTCAACTTCAGTACTGCCTGACGGAATACAAACAACCATTTTCAACGAAGGTGTGAAAAATGTTTTTTGTGTCTGCATCATTTTAATCATGCCGCGAATCATCAATTCGGCAGCAAAAAAGTCGGCAATAACTCCATCACGCAATGGACGAACGGTACGAATATCTTCGTGCACTTTGCCTTGCATTTGACGGGCGCGTTCACCGACAGCAATCAGCTTATCGGTACGGCGATCCAAGGCTACGACTGAAGGCTGATCGACCACAATCTTATCATTATGAATAATGATAGTATTGGCCGTACCTAAGTCAATAGCTATTTCTTGGGTTAATGAAAATAATCCCATATTTGTTTGGTTAAATGATTAGTCTGTTAGTCTTAATGTTTAAAGTGACGGATGCCTGTAGTTACCATCGATTGTTTGTTTGCATTGCATACATCAACCGAATCCTGATCACGAATAGAACCTCCAGGCTGAATAATGGCAGTAACGCCTTCCTGATGTGCAATTTCAACGCTATCAGAAAAAGGGAAATAAGCATCGGAAGCCATCACAGCACCTTGCAAGGAAAGATTAAAGGCATGTGCTTTTTCAACAGCATGACGCAATGCATCGACTCTCGATGTCTGCCCAACGCCGCTACCACACAATTGTTTGTTCTTTACCAACACAATGGCATTCGATTTACTATGTTTCACAATTTTATTGGCAAAAAGCATGTCTTCAATTTCAGCTTCCGTAGGTGCTTTTTCGGTTACAACTTTCAAATCGGAAGCACTTTCTACGTGCCGATCCTGATCTTGAACCAAAATACCATTAAGTGCAGAACGAAATTGTTTGACAGGCAATTTACCCTCCTGAAGCACCAGAATGATGCGATTCTTTTTTTGTGTCAATATTTCAAGCGCTTCCACATCATAATCGGGTGCCAAAATCACTTCAAAAAATATCTTGTTAATCTCTTCTGCAGTAGCTTTATCAACAATCGCATTAGTAATCAACACGCCACCGAAAGCAGAAACAGGGTCACCTTCGAGAGCCGCTTTCCATGCTTCCAACAAAGAAGAGCGCGATGCAAGTCCGCAAGCATTGTTATGCTTCAGAATAGCAAACGTTGTATCATCAAAATCGTTGATTAAACGAATAGCAGCATCAATATCGAGCAGGTTATTGTACGAAATTTCTTTGCCTTGCAATTGTTGAAACATTTCCTGCAGTTCGCCATAAAAAACGCCTTGCTGATGAGGATTCTCTCCATAACGCAACACTTTGGCATTATCTTCGGCTACTCTAAATTTACTTCCTTCGTTGTTATCGAAATAGTTGAAAATTGCCGTGTCATAGCCTGATGAAACCGCAAAGGCTTCTTTGGCAAAATAAGTGCGTTCTTCGAGCGTAGTCAAAGCACCGTTTTCGTGAATAATATCGAGAAATGGTTGATATTGTTCTTGCGAAGCCACAATCACCACGTCGCGGAAATTTTTAGCAGCAGCGCGGATCAATGAAATGCCGCCAATGTCGATTTTTTCCACAATCGCCTCGTTGGAAGCTCCGGAAGCAACAGTTTCGACAAATGGATATAAATCAACAATCACCAAATCAACGGTAGGAATTTCATATTGTGATACTTGTGCAATATCTTCTTCAATGTCGCGCCGGTAAAGAATACCACCAAATACTTTGGGATGCAGGGTTTTTACTCGACCACCAAAAATGGAAGGATATCCTGTTAAACTTTCAACAGCCTGACAAGGAACACCCAATGACTCAATAAAGGTTTGAGTGCCTCCAGTAGAAATAAATGAGACTCCCTGAGCATGTAGCGTGAGAACGATGTCATCCAAATTTTCTTTGTGATAGACTGAAACAAAGGCAGTTTTAATCTGTTTTTTATCACTCATTCTATATGTTTTTAGTAGGTGCAAAGGTACAGAAAATGTTTGGATAAACCACGTAAAATGGAGATTTCATTTAACAATTATTACTCTCATTTCGTGGCATCAAAATCAGGTAATCATTGGTTTCTTTCGTTTACAAAACACTTTCGGCAGCTCATTTGCGATTGCGCGCTGTGTATTGTACTTTTGTAGTAGCAAAACGCGCGTAAGCACTGGATTTTTTTATTACCGAAATATGACTGATTTCTTTAGCATTAACAACGTACTTGTGGAGATTTGGGGATACAAAATGAGCGTGGTGGAATTCTTAGGCACCATCACGGGGTTGGTTGCCGTCTTATTGGCCACCCAATCGAACATCTGGTCTTGGCCGGTTGGTATCGTCAATTTTATTCTTTCCTTTTTGTTATTTTATCAAGTAAGTTTGTATAGCGACATGTTTTTGCAAATATACTACTTCATTACCGGTATTTATGGCTGGATTTATTGGTACGGAAAGAAAGAAGGGGAGCAAACTCCCATTACCTATCTGACAACACGAGGAAGGATCGTTCACTCTTCGTTGATTGTGGTGGGAACTATCGGGATAGGCTATTTTATGAGTCACATCCATCAACTATTCCCTATTGCTTTCCCAAAACCCGCAGCTTATCCTTATCCCGATTCTTTTGTAGCCGTAATGAGTATTCTGGCCAATTGGATGCTAGCGCAACGACGTATCGAAAATTGGATTCTCTGGATTGTGGTCGATGCAATATGCACCGTGATGTATTCGTTGAAAGGCATTCAATTTTTCTCCTTCGAATATTTCATTTTTCTCTTGATGGGAATTTACGGATTAGTCAATTGGATTAAAATCTACAACAAGACGTCAGTCAATTTGCAACCGAAAGAAGCACTTTGACGTTTTGTGTTTTGCATTATAATCATACTAAACACATATAATTATGACTTTACAGGAAGAATTGACCCGTCGTATCCTGATTCTCGACGGTGCTATGGGAACCATGATTCAAAAGCATAAGCTGACAGAAGCCGCTTTTCGCGGATCGCTTTTTCAAGATGCACCAAAATCACAAAGAGGAAATAACGATTTGCTTTGTTTGACGCAACCGGATATCATTGGTCAAATTCATCGTGGATACCTCGAAGCCGGTGCTGACATTATCGAAACCAACACTTTTAACGCGCAACGAATCTCGTTAAGCGACTACGGGATGGAAGCACAAGTACGAGCCATCAATTTGGCTGCGGCACAATTAGCCCGTAATGCAGCTGATGAATTTACGCGCCAAACACCTAAAAAACCTCGTTTTGTTGCCGGATCAGTTGGTCCGACCAATAAAACTGCGTCGCTTTCGCCCGATGTCAACAATCCCGCCATGCGTGCCATCACATTCGATCAATTAGCTGATGCCTATCGCGAACAAATGGAGGCATTAATTGAAGGAGGCGTTGATGCATTGTTTATAGAAACCATTTTCGACACGTTAAATGCCAAGGCTGCTATCGTTGCTGCTCAGCAAGCCATGCAATCGACCGGACGCACCGTCGCATTAATGCTTTCAGCCACGGTAGCCGACAAAAGTGGACGCACTCTTTCCGGCCAAACCATTCGCGCTTTCTTAGCATCCATCGAACACGCTCCTTTGCTCTCGGTTGGGTTGAATTGTTCCTTTGGAGCACGCGACTTAAAACCTTATCTGGAAGAACTTTCAGCCTTGGCACCTTGGTATGTCAGCTCTCATCCTAATGCCGGTTTGCCCAACCAGCTTGGTGACTACGACGAAACAGCCGAACGGATGGCCGTACAAATCAAAGAATACATTGATGAAAAATTAGTCAACATCATTGGCGGATGTTGTGGAACGACGCCGACTCACATTGCTGCTTACAGCAAATTGTTGGAAGGGGCCTCCATTCGTACAGTTCCAGTTCCTTCACAACACACTCATTTATCGGGATTGGAACTGCTTGAAATAACACCCGAAAATAATTTCATCAACATTGGCGAACGATGCAATGTAGCCGGTTCGCGCAATTTTCTGAAACTGATTGAAGCCAAAAAGTATGACGAAGCTGTTGCCATTGCCCGTAAACAGGTAGACGATGGCGCTCAGGTATTGGATATTAACATGGACGATGCCATGTTGGATGCCAAAACAGAGATGATCATTTTCTTGAACAGTCTGATGTCTGATCCTGATGCGGCACGCGTACCAATCATGATTGACTCTTCCAAATGGGAGGTTATTGAAGCAGGATTGAAATGCGTGCAGGGAAAATCCATCGTCAACTCCATCAGTTTAAAAGAAGGAGAAGCAACCTTTTTACAACGTGCTCGTTTAATTCGTCAATATGGCGCTGCTGCGGTTGTTATGGCATTTGACGAAAAAGGACAGGCCGATACGTTTGAACGACGCATCGAAATTTGTTCGCGGGCATATAAGTTGCTAACTGAAAACGTTGGTTTTCCGCCTCAGGACATCATTTTCGATCCCAACATTTTGGCCATTGCCACCGGCATGGAAGAACACAATCGTTACGCCATCGACTTTATTCATGCCACCGAATGGATCAAAAGCAATTTACCGTTTGCCAAAGTAAGTGGCGGTGTCAGCAACCTGTCATTCTCATTTCGCGGAAACAACAAAGTACGTGAAGCCATGCACTCCGCCTTTCTCTATCACGCCATTCGCGCCGGCATGGACATGGGAATCGTAAATGCCGGCATGTTGCAAGTATACGAATCTATTGACAAGGAACTGCTCGAAATAGTGGAAGATGTGCTCTTCGATCGTCGTCAGGATGCCACAGAACGGTTGATTGAAATAGCTGAAAAACTGAAAGCGGAGGGTACGACCACGAAAACGGCAGTGAAAGAAGAAGCCTGGCGCTTCCTTTCACTTAATGAACGTTTGGCAACTTGTTTAGTAAAAGGATTGAATACTTACCTCGAAGAAGATTTAACGGAAGCTCTTACCGTGTATGAAAACCCATTGATGATCATCGAACAACCGTTGATGGAAGGAATGGGCATTGTGGGACAGCTGTTCGGCGAAGGGAAAATGTTTCTTCCACAAGTGGTGAAAACTGCACGCGTCATGAAACAAGCCGTCGCTTTTCTTCAACCACACATTGAAACCTATCAGAAAGGTGCTGAAGTGAAAAAAGCCGGAAAAATTGTCATGGCAACCGTCAAGGGTGATGTGCACGACATTGGGAAAAACATTGTGGGTGTGATCCTTGCATGCAACAATTACGAAGTGATTGATCTGGGCGTGATGGTACCTTCCGAAAAGATTCTACAAGCCGCTATAGATAATCAGGCCGACGCTATAGGTTTGAGCGGATTGATTACGCCGTCACTCGAAGAGATGTCACACGTAGCCGAAGCGATGCAAAAAGCCGGTTTTACTATCCCGCTGCTCATTGGAGGTGCTACCACGTCCAAGATTCACACCGCGTTGAAAATTGCCCCGCATTATGCAGCCAACGTGGTGAGCCACTCGCGCGATGCGTCGCAAGCCGTCATTGCATTAGGACGTTTGCTCAATCCACATCTTTATGAAACGTTTGCCGAAGAAATACGCACTGAGCAAGCTGTTTTGGTAAACAAAGAACAACATGCCGCTCCCTTACTTTCCCTTGCCGAAGCCTTGAAAAACTCGTTACAAATCGATTGGACGGAATACAAACCGCTTAAACCAAGTCAATATAAAAAGCAAATGATGGAAGTTTCCATCATTACTTTGATGCCATTTATCGATTGGCGCTTCTTCTTCAAAGCATGGCGGTTGCCGGGCAACTATCCTGACATTGCTTCTATTGACCGGTGCATCGCCTGCGAAACAGGTTGGATCAACAGCTATCCGCCTGAAGAACAAGAAAAAGCCAAACAAGCTCTGAAACTGTTTCATGACGCACAAGATGTGCTTTCCATGTTGTATGAAAAAGGGATCGTGGCAAAAACAGCATTCGATTTTTTTGAAACCAATGCAACCAACGAAAAAGATGCGTTGCTTGTGCACACTGGCAACAAAACGTTGACAATCCCTGTGCTCAGACAACAAACGCTGAAAACAGACGGACAACCCAACTTGTCGTTGGCCGATTTTATTCTTCCCGAAAATACAGGAAAACGGGATTATATAGGTGCATTTTCGACCACCATTGCAGGGACTGAAATATTGTCAAAAGAGTTGGCCGGAAGCGGCGACGATTACACGGCTTTACTGATTCAGTCCCTAACCGACCGACTGGCTGAAGCAGCTGCGGAATATATTCATTTACACATTCGTCAAAACGCGTGGGGTTATGCACCTGAAGAAGCACTTTCGGAAACCGAACTATTGAAGGAACGATACCAGGGCATACGTCCGGCTGTGGGATATCCTTCCCTACCCGACCTATCCATCATTTTTGAGCTTGACCCAATGTTGCATCTGTCTGACATTGGCATTCAACTCACCGAAAACGGAGCGATGATGCCCAATGCGTCGGTAAGCGGCTTAGTGTTTGCTCATCCTCAGGCACGCTATTTTATGATCGGGAAGATTGGAGAAGATCAACGGCAAAAATATGCTGCACAACGTGGAATCACCATCACGGAATTGCAGAAATGGCTCCCTGAATAAATCATATACTTATTGTATTAAAACCATAGATGGTTGTCTGCTTCGGGTTATCTTATCTTATACCTTTATTATCCACTATGGCAGGTGGAGTTAGGTACTTTTTGAAAAAATCATAAACCTTGGTTAGCGAAGTACTGGTTTGAGGAACTGCATGACCAGTACCGTAGTTAATAAGAGTTGATGTAGAAACGCCTAGCGAGTCCAATTTAGCCTTGAGACGCTCAATCTGATCCTGATAATAAAGTTCATCGTCTGTATTATAGAAAAAGAGGACAGGTGCTGTAGCGGAGGATTGAACTAGATAAGCAGAACCCATGGATTGCCACAGATCATAATTATTTGCCAGAGTTCCCCATGCCCAAGGGCATCGAAGTCTCAGTCCCGAGGCGCCATTTTCTTTCGCATGATAGATAAGAGTATAATCGAAAACACCTGGTCCGAGCGCTGCAGCCTGCACTTTGTCGGAAACGCCGATATGGAAACCTGCCTTTTCAATTGTTGGAACGTTTCGATCGCCAATTGCCATTGACCCTGCAGTCGATCCACGAGAGAATCCAAAGATGCCAATCTTGCCGGTAAGGTAAAATTTGACTCCCAGCACCCGCAAAGTACGAACGGCAGATTTCACCTTTCGAGCTGCGTCAGGATTCGTTTCGTACGATTTATATGCATCATTGGGCCCATTAACGGGTTTGCCTTTCCCCCAGGGACAGTATTTCGGATGGTCGGCTATTGCCCAAGCAATGCCATTGGCCGGTGAACCTTCCAGAAACGAATCATTGAATCCGGCAAATGTATAGGCAAGATTCATCCGTTGGTCTTTGTTGACATCTGTGAGCATTTTCTTGTTACTATCATAGGTGGCATAGCTGTTGCTATAGGAAAAAGAGAGAATAACCGGCACTTTCACAGAAGCATTCGCCGGATAGATGATGTCCATGTGCAACGTGTCACCTTTGGTATATTGAATCGGAGTATTGTAGACTGCCGGATCGTCCTTGAAATAGGGCACGTTGCGGGCAATCCGGTATCCTTCGAACAAAACATACGATTGAAAATGGGAGCAGTTGTTATATCCACAGAACGATCCTGCGGAGATTTCGCGATTGATGGCAATAATATCTTTGTTTATTTTTGGTGTGACGGCGTTACTATTGTGTGCATAATTCAGCTCAATCACACGATAGCCCTGTGAACGTAACCAAGCTACATCCATGGCATTGCTGTTTCTTCCGATTTTATGAAAGCCTAGATTTTCAAGATAGACGATCGTCGCATAATCACCTGCAAAATCCCTGAGGGGCTTATAGGCTTCGTTCGATGTGTAAACAATATTGCCTCCCGTAACCTTGCTGGTCCATCCACCTGTTGCAGCACTGGAAATAGCGGGCATGGTCAGCAGGAGCAACCACATTATCATGGAACGTAAAGGCAAACCAAATGCTTTTATCGAAAATTGACTATGTGGTTTTTTTTCAAATGGAACTAAAGCCAAAAACCGATTGGTAAAAGCCAGCATTAGCGAAAATATTACCGGAAAGAAAGGTGTGGGTGTGTTTAAATCATTTTTCATTATTAATTCTACTTTGA
>JAJZHJ010000007.1:13724-14509 GCA_021804525.1 Bacteroidota bacterium
TCAAGTATTTGGAAAGAAATGTTTCGATAACTGTCAATTTTGTCGTGACGAAATGTCAGTATGCTAATATGACAGGTTTTTTAGATAGAATTGATAGTAATGAACAATTGACAGAATAAATAGAATGAGCAGAATGATAGAATTACAGAATGAATAGATTTGGCAGGCTTCTTAATTCTACTTTGACAGATTAGGATTTTGCCTTAGATAAGCATTATTAATATCTTTTTGCCGCCTAATATGTCGGTTAATAATTTTCTCATACATTTGATCATCAGTCATTTGTTTGTATAATTGAAAAATGATCAGTTCTTTTATATCTCTTGCGCTAAGCAATGGTAAATCTTCATTATTTCGTAGTTTTTCTTTTAGAATGAACGACGAAACCATGAAGTTTAATGCTACCTGATGTAACCATGCATTCCATTTTCGTGTTTGAAATTGGTCAATGCCCAAAATCTGTTTTGATTCTTTGATGCAATGTTCAACAAAAAAACGTTGTGCCTGCATGTATGCGATTACCTCCGGCGTATATTGTTCCCGATTTGCATTGGTAAAGGCGAACTTTATCTCCAATTCATTATCAGAGGTAAAGGTTTTTCATATGAATTTGTTTATTTTTTTCATTAAGGTCGTATGGAAATAGTTTGAATCCATCGTTTCACTGAGCTTTTCAATATTCCTGTTTTCGCTTAACAATAATCCTTGAGCATAAATCTCTGCTTTTACCAAGAATCGTTTCGTTTAATTTTTGAATATATGCTGATATTCAGACAAATGCAAGC
>JAJZHJ010000276.1 GCA_021804525.1 Bacteroidota bacterium
TTCTTAGTCATACTGTAAAATCAAGACAGGAAACATTAATGAAATAATCAAAAACACAAAATAAGTACTTCATTATCATTGAATTATCAATATGGGAAGAGCATTTGAATATCGAAAAGCACGTAAGATGAAACGTTGGGGAAACATGGCCCGCGTGTTTACCAAGTTAGGAAAGGAAATATCCATTGCAGTCAAATCAGGAGGTCCTGATCCAAATAATAATCCTCGATTACGAGCATTAATCCAAAATGCCAAGGCAGAAAACATGCCTAAAGAAAATGTAGAACGTGCCATCAAAAAAGCAACATCAAAAGACGAAGCTGATTATAAAGAGATGGTGTACGAAGGTTATGCCCCTCATGGCATCGCCATTGTTGTTGAAACAGCTACAGACAATCCTACACGTACGGTTGCCAACGTGCGTAGCCATTTCAATAAATTAGGAGGTTCGTTGGGAATTACTGGCAGCCTTTCCTTTCTGTTTGATCGAAAAAGTGTTTTTCGCATTGCTACGAAAGAAGAAGTAAATTTAGAAGATTTAGAGCTGGAGTTGATTGACTATGGTGTGGATGAAATTTTTGCTGAAGATGAAAATTTATTGTTATATGGTGAATTTGAATCATTCAATCGAATTCAGAAATGGTTAGAAGAAAATGAATTTGAAATTCTAAGCGCTGAATTTGAACGCATTCCAAATGAAACCAAAGAGTTGAATGAGGAACAACAAGCACAAGTCATGAAACTCATCGACCGGTTGGAAGAAGACGAAGATGTTCAGAATGTGTTTCATAATATGAAAGAATTGTAATGTCACTTCCCTCAATTCACGAGAAAAGCGTCAAATTTTTATGCGTCGGTTCCGTTCCATATTTTTGTTGTTGAGTGTGAGTTGGGGTGCTCATGCACAAATAGCTTCGACAAATCAGTCGGAAATTTTATTACATAGTCTTTTCAATCGGCTTTATACTGCCAAAAACGATGCACATCGTCAGGTCATCAATGATTCTATCTGTAAAGAATTTACTCAAGCATTTTCACAACCAGCATCGTTTAATTACGCGTTTGATTCATTACAATATGTAGGGAAAGTCTATTCGACTGATCATGAATTACGAATTTATTCATGGAATTACATTACTCAATCAGGCAATTATCATTTTGAATGTTTTATTCAACGAAAACAAGATGATGCCGTGTTTCGATTAAAACAACCTATATCAGTTTATTTACCACAAAAACAGGGGAAAATATCTCCTGACAATTGGTATGGAGCTCTCTATTACAGCGCAATACCCTATAAATATCAAAAAAGGACTGTATATTTATTACTTGGTTGGTCGCGATACTCTGAAAGCCGCAATTTCAAAATGATAGATGTGCTTTCTTTTGAAAACAATAAAATCAGCTTAGGGGAACCTATTTTTCATGTCAATGGATCGATTTTATCACGAGTCACCATTCCTTACACATCGCGTTACTCCCTCACCCTTCAATATGATCGAAAAGACAAGATGATCATTTTTAATCACCTACATATTTTGTCGGTTAATGATGAATCAACGGCCATCCCGGATGAAAATTTCTCAGCTTACTTGGTGACTAAAACAGGGTTAAAATTCAAAGAAGAGCTTCAACTAAAAGACAAACACATATCACACACACGGTCTCATTACAAAGCTCCAGATTCGGTAGAATAGGCCCCAATGAATCCAAAATTAAATTCAGAATCCGATATTAAATTCAGAAAATAATTGTATCTTTGCGGCTCATTTAGACGTAATCGCTGGCAGTAAAGAGAGAACTGTTATGTTGCGGCTGATTCTTAATTAAATAATTAAAATAGAATGGATTTAGTTAAAGTTGCAGAACAAGCATTCGCAATTGAACGTACTCTTCCTGCATTCAAAAGTGGTGACACGATCACAGTTGCTTATCGCATTATTGAAGGAAACAAAGAGCGTATTCAACAGTACAAAGGAGTAGTTATCAAAATCTCCGGCCATGGAGATAAAAAACGCTTTACTGTTCGAAAAATGTCAGATAATGTAGGCGTTGAACGGATTTTCCCTATGGATTCTCCTTTTATTGAAAGTATTAGCGTAAATAAGGTTGGCAAAGTACGTCGAGCAAAATTATATTATCTACGTGCCTTAACAGGCAAAAAAGCTCGCATAAAAGAAAAACGAGTTTAATAAAAAGTAACTACTCTTCATATAAAAAAGGAAGCTCAATGAGTTTCCTTTTTTTGAATCATTAGTATTTATCTACGGAATCATCTACAAATCATCGGGCTTCTTTCATGAATTTAGTCATAGATCAAGGTAATACATTAACAAAAATCGCCGTCTTCGATCAAGCCAATATACTTTACGAAACGGCTACAGCCATGATTGACCCAGAAGAAATGAATTCTCTGATGGCACAATTTTCTATTGAACGGGCGATTGTTTGTTCAGTTGTGCAATTTTCAAAACAAATTTTGGAGTTATTTGAAAAAAAAGGGATCCAGTGTTTTTTGCTCACCCCAGAAACAGCATTACCAATTTCAAATCGTTATCAATCGCCAGAAACACTGGGAAGCGATCGTATTGCTGCTGCTGTTGGTGCTAATTTTTTGAAACCAGATGCTAATTTACTCATAATTGATATGGGAACTGCAATAACGTACGATGTGGTGACTTCAAACAATGAGTATCGGGGTGGAAATATTTCCCCTGGTTTGACCAGCCGATTTCGGGCTTTACATGACTATACTCATAAACTTCCTCTGCTTACACCCAATACCCATTTCCCTGATTTTGTTGGAACATCAACAACCGAAGCCATTTTGTCCGGTGTGATGTATGGCATCTTGTTTGAGATAGAAGGTGTAATAGCCAATCTAATGCATGAGTGTGCATCTCTTTCTGTTTTTTTAACGGGTGGTGATTCAATTTACTTTGAAAGCAGCTTAAAAACACCCATCTTTGCAGTGAAAAATTTAGTATTAGTAGGACTCAACCGAATTTTAAACCATAATGCATTTTAACAGAATCGTTTGTGCACTCGCTGCCACACTTGTTTGCCTCACATTGACGGCACAAAACAACACTAATTCTCCGTATTCACGCTATGGATATGGGGAACTTCGCGATCCAGGATTTGGAAGAAGTCAAGCAATGGGTGGATTAGGCATTGGCCTACGAAACAACACGACCATTAGTACAGCCAATCCGGCATCATATTCTGCCATTGATTCATTGACTTTTTTAATGGATTTTGGAGTTTCAGGATTGAAATCCAGTTTTTCAGATTATGGAAATCATGCTTCTACGTTTAATGGAGGCTTAGACTATGTTGCTTTTGAATTTCCTTTTTCAAAATGGCTTGCCGCAAGTGTTGGGTTACTCCCCTACTCTGTTGCCGGTTATAATTTTACGTCGCAAGGCCGCTTAAAAGATTTAACACATACTTCACAAGACCTTCCGGGACGAACTGATACCGTACTTTATCTTCAATCATTCAACGGAAATGGTAGTATCTCTCAGTTTTATGGAGGGCTATCATTGAAATTGGGGAGACATTTTGCAATCGGTGTTAATGCTAGCTATCTTTTTGGGAGCAACAACTATTACAAATCTTTATCAATAGCA
>JAJZHJ010000277.1 GCA_021804525.1 Bacteroidota bacterium
TTTGTCGAGCAAGAAAATATCGCCAAAAAGCTGAAAACGAGCTGTTGTTTTGCTTACCCATACTTCACTTGGAAAAGAGATATGAATTTCTCTGTAAATTAATCAATTAAGTAATGTGCTGTCAAATTGTCAATTGAGAATTTTATGACGACAAGTTTATCCGACTTGTATAAAATCGATACCAACTACTTTGATAAAACTATACTCTCAATCTTCATTTAAATATTGTTCGCATTGCTGATCTAATTTACAGATTGAATCAATGCGTTTCTTTCTTTTGTTCCTATGGTATAATTTAGAATTTTTCATCTTCCGAATCTCCAATAGCTTTTGAATATTATCACCAGGTAATTGGTTCTTTAGAATTTCTTTATTTTTCCGGCTTACTTTCGTAGAATAATTTTTGATTAACTATAAAGTCAAATTATCAATTTGTCTATATCTTTGTATCCTTGTTACAATGCCAAATGAACTTCCAATTTAATAATTTACTATGAATCGTTTGTCTAATGCATCCATTTCTTTTCCCCAAAAAACAAGTTCTTTTATTCGAGAATGGATGCAAAAACCATTTCTGACAGACTACCGCGTTCTGTTGATGAGTTGGGTTGGAGTAGGGTTGTTTGTGGCGGTAGAACGGATGTTGACAAACGGTATTCATAACAACTATCGCATTTATAAATACGTCTTCTGGCATCTAATCGAAAAACTCCCTTTATACCCTCCTTATCCTACGGTTTACCACGACGTTAATAATTACGGTCCGTTGTTTGGTCTCATCATTGCGCCTTTTGCCTTGCTGCCCGATTGGGTAGGTGTTCCGTTGTGGGAAGTGTTTCTGGTGCTAACCCTCTTCTATGCCATTAGACAACTGCCCCTCAAGCAATGGCAACATGCAGTGATCTACTGGTTTTGCCTCAACTCATTATTTACATCGGCAACCAACGTGCAGTTTAACATCACCATTGCAGCTATCATAGTGCTCTCCTATACCAGCATCAAAAAAGAAAAAGAGCCTTGGGCGGCACTCTTTATTATTATTGGCACATTCGTAAAACTTTATGGCATCGTTGGCCTTGCCTTTTTCTTTTTCTCGAAACACAAACTACGTTTTATTGGTTGGTTGATTCTTTGGAGTGCAGTTATGTTTGCATTACCCATGTTAGTTTCTTCACCCGCATACATTCTTGGTCAATATAGTGCATGGGCACACGAATTGGTGTTCAAGAACAGTGAAAACACCTTCTCTTTGATGCAAGATATGTCAATAATGGGGATGATACGCAAGACAACTGGTCATCTGGAATGGCCGAACTTGCCTATGATAGTAGTAGGAATGATTCTGTTTCTGATTCCTTACTTACAAGTGAGACGCTATCAACAAGCAGGTTTTCAACTCCTCATATTGGCTTCGGTGTTGCTTTTCACCGTACTGTTCAGTACAGGAACAGAACCTAACACCTTTATCATTGGCATGGTAGGGGTGGCCATTTGGTTTGTCATTCAACCGAGACCTTATAAAACGTGGCAATGGGCAATCTTAGCTTTAGTGTTCCTGTTTACCAGCATGCCTCCATCCGATCTGTTTCCCGCATATCTGCGCAATAACTATATGATTCCTTATGCATTACTGGCGCTTCCATGTGCTATTGCATGGCTTATTATCGTGAAAGAAACCAGTAGACGCAACAACATGACCTATGAGGTAAAGGAGGTAAGATGAAAACTATATCCATCGTCATTCCCGCTTATAACGAAGAGAAAAACATAGTTCCCTTGATTGCATCAATCAGAGAATGTTTTCCTCACGACCGCTACCAATACGAATTGATTTTTGTTGATGATGGTAGCAAAGATACCACGCTCACAAAAATAGAAGAAGCAGCTAAACATGATGAACATATTTTCTATCTTGAACTATCGCGTAATTTCGGACACCAAAATGCACTGAAAGCTGGTCTTGATTATGCCATAGGTGATGCGGTAATTTCAATGGATTGCGACATGCAGCATCCGCCTCATTTACTGAATAGTCTGATCGAAAATTGGGAAGAAGGCTACGACATTGTCTACACCCGACGGGAAGAAAATCAAAATCTATCGTTTCTAAAACGAAAATCTGGTAATGCTTATTATCGTATTTTTAATTGGTTAGCTGAAGTAAACATTGAAAAAGGAACAGCTGATTTCCGTTTAATGGATCGACGTGTAATTGACATCTTCACTCAGTTCAACGAAGATGATCTCTTTATTCGCGGATTGATCCCCTGGATGGGATTCAAGCAAAAGGCCATTGATTACCAGCCAAGCGAGCGCTTGTCGGGGAAAACCAAATACACTTTTCGTAAAATGGTTGTATTGGCTATCAGTGGCATTACTTCGTTAAGCATTCGACCGCTTTATGCAGCCATTTATCTCGGATTGACTATTTCTGCCATAGCTTTTTTTGCAACCCCTTTTGTCATCATGAGTTTTCAGCCCCGTCACCATATTGTTTTTATCTGGGCATCCCTGCTACTTACCATTGTTTTTTTCGGAGGTCTGCAACTCACGGTTATGGGCACAATAGGACTCTATATTGGCAAAACTTTTATGCAGGTAAAACATCGTCCGACATACATTGTACGTAACAGCAACCTGCCTGACAAACATTGATATAAAAGACTATTCTCCTCATGCGCCTTCTCCTTAGCTTCGATATAGAAGAATTTGATACCCCTAACGAATATGGCAAATCATTGTCACTTGAAGAACAACTCATCCCTTCCATTGAAGGTACAAAACGCATCCTCTCTTTGTTGAAAGAGAAACAGGTGAAAGCCACCTTTTTTTGCACCGTCACATTTGCACAACATGCACCTGATGTAATAGATCAAATAGTGAACGACGGTCATGAAGTGGCTTCGCATGGCATCTCACACTCATCGTTCAAAATAGCCGATCTGGCTGCTTCGAAAGCAGCGCTTGAAACCATTACCAATAAACCAGTGTATGGCTTTCGTATGGCACGCATGATGGAGGTTGACCCACAAGAAATTGCAATAGCGGGCTATCGCTATGATTCATCTCTCAATCCTACGTTTTTGCCTGGACGTTATAACAACTATCACGAACCCCGAACCATTTTCCGAATTGGTGATTTATGGCAACTTCCCGCTTCCGTCACGCCGCGATGGAGGATTCCGCTGTTTTGGTTAGCGTTGCACAACCTGCCCGTTCCAGTGTATTTGTACCTGCTGATGAAAACCATCCACCACGATAAATATGCCATTATCTATTTTCATCCATGGGAATTTGTCGATTTGCACGATAAACAGTTTGGCCTTCCGTTTTACATTCGTCGCCATTCAGGCGAATCCTTCATAGTCCGCTTGGCTGCTGTTATTGACAAAGCAAAAAAGCAGAAGTGCACTTTTAGCACTTTGTCCGAGTACATCGACCTGAAACTATCCCAGGAGTTGGAAAAGGTATTGCCAAGAATTTGAACGACATAGAGATTTACACATACCGAATTTAATCCTTAAGAACCTTGAAGAATTAAATGGGGTCTGCTGAGAAAGTATACTGTTATTGATATACAATAGCATAATGTCGTATTTTCAAAATTACATGCAGACTTTTGAACATA
>JAJZHJ010000278.1 GCA_021804525.1 Bacteroidota bacterium
CGCGATAAATCATACGATTGAGCATACGACCGATAGGTGAAACTGATTTGAAAAATGGCAGGTTCTCCCTTTTTGGCTTTTTGTTCAAAATAGATCGACCGTTGCCCAACCGAATCAGGTGCTATGAGATATGTCGCTGGGAAAGTATGCAGCAACACCACATTTGTTTGACGTGCATGATCTTGCTTTGGATAAGGCATCCAACAACGCAGTGTATCTCCAGCGGAGACTACATTTGGCTTCACTGTGATGGTATAGGTTACTTTAAAGTCAATCGGTGCTATAAGTTGTCCGTTTTTAGTGGTGTGATCAATAACGGTTGCTGTATGCGCTAAACGAAACTTCGACAACCCGTCTAAAGGTGGTAACGTCTTGTTTATGCTGTCTTGCTGTTGTTGCAACCGAAGTTTCAGGTTGCCAACAGAACGGGAGAAGTACCATTTTTGCCCGTTTATCACCTTGTTTTCCAACCAGCCCTTTGCTTCCCATTTTTGTTTTTCATCAGGAGAGAAGTGAATCCCTTGTTTTTGTAACAAAGTATCCACGTCCTGTTCTGATAGGTTGAAATCGTGTTGAATGCGCCGTGAAATTTCAGCTAAAGAGTCTATTTTCTGATTGTTTTTACTTGCAACATCTGTTCTATTTTGCATTTGTTGCAAAGCGGAAAAATTGCCTTTTTGAAATAAAGCAACGGCTTTGTCCATCTTTTCCGATTGTGCCATAATAGGTTGATTGAAAAGAAAAACAAAGACAAATAACCATCCGGAAATAATCAACAAAGTCCGTTGAATATGCTTTGTTGATAGTTCAGTTGTATGTCCTTGACGCATCGTCACACCATTAAAGATCGCTGTAGTTTTTCAATTCGTTATTTCAGATCAAGAATCAACGCCGTTTCCTTTGGAATAGTCAAAGAGGACTGAAGTTGATAGGTTTTGCCTGTTTCCACATCTGTTCCTTGCTTAAAATTCCTGATGCATTGCGAGAATCGGGCAGTGCTCAACGTTTGTTCCGTGTCGTTGTTGTTGAGAATAACCATAACCGTTGCTTTGTCATTATACCGGAAATAGACATACACATCATTTTGAGGAATATAGTGAATCAGTTTTCCGGTTTGAACAACCTCTTCGTGTTGTCTCCAATGCAGCAGTTTTGCCAAATAGTTGAAATATTCATTTTGCAGTGGCGTTCTTCCCGCTGCGGTAAACGCATTGATGGTGTCGTTCGGCCAGCCACCTGGAAAATCGCGACGAATATCACCATCGCCCACCTCTTTATTGCCGGTCATCCCAATTTCCGTTCCGTAATAAATTTCTGGGATTCCCCGTGTTGTCATCAAGTAGGCCATTGCCATTTTGTATTTATCAACATCGTTTTTGACAAGAAAATTGAACCGTTGTGTGTCATGATTTTCTACAAAAACAAGTAAGTCGTTTGTATTGGCATACAGATAGTCGTTGGCAAGCGTATTATAAATCAGACTCATGCCATTTTTATGATCATTGAAGCATTTCTCAAGGGATCCCAGAAGAACAAAATCCATCACGGTTGGCAGGTTGGAATTAAAGTGGGAAGGGTTAATATCGTCTTTTTGCCAATAAGCTATTTGTGAGGTTTCTTGCGCCCATGTTTCTCCCACAATATTGAAATGAGGATATTCGGTCATGATCGCTTTTGCCCATTTTGCCATTGGTTCTTTGTCGCAATAAGGATAGGTATCCATGCGGATGCCGTTAATGCCGGAATATTCAATCCACCAGATTGCATTTTGAATTAAATAGGTTAAAACATACGGATTGTTTTGATTTAAGTCAGGCATAGAGTGGTCAAACCAACCGTCAACAAAGTTATTTTTGTCAATCGTCGCAGCATGTGTGTCAGCAACGGTACTCATTTGCCAATTGGTATTCGTGTAGGTTGGGAATTGATGAATCCAGTCAGGCATAGGAAGGTCTTTCATCCACCAATGGTCGATGCCGCAATGATTGGCCACCATGTCCATAATCACCTTGATGCCATTTTTATGGCATTCGTTGACATAATGAACATAGTCTTCGTTGCTTCCGAAGCGTGGGTCAACTTTGTAATAATTTGTAATGGCGTAGCCGTGATAAGTATAAGCAGGGGCATTGTTTTCGAGCAGCGGCGTGCTCCATACAGCTGTAACTCCCAAATCTTTCAGGTAATTCACATGTTCTTCCATTCCCAGAAGATCGCCGCCATGACGCCCATAATTGATGGACATATTTACTTTTTCCATCATGGAAGGTACGTTGTCGTTTGCCGTTGTCCCGTTTGCAAACCGATCGGGCATAAGTAGGTAAATAACATCGGCGCTCGAAAAGCCTTCGCGCTGGGATGATCCTTTAGCCCGTGCTTTTAACTCATACGTGTAGGTGTCCACTGTTTTTCCATTTACTTTGAAGTCAATGGCAAACTTCCCTGGTTTGGCAATCTTTGAATCAATGACCAAATCAAGAAAAAGGTAGTTTGGACTGGTTACTTTGTGCACATCGGTCAGTTGAACCCCCTGATAATGAAGCGAAACAGTGGCTTTTGAAATTTCAGGGCCATTTACCAAGATTTGCAAATGAGGGTTTTTCATCCCAACCCACCAAAAAGCAGGTTCCACGTGATCTAATTGTGCAAAAACGCTTACTGAAAAAAGTAAGAAAGCGAAGGTGATCAGTTTTTTTACCATAATAGTGTGTTGTTTATAATTAATATTCAAAGTATGATGAATCAGTCAATGTGTCGTTTTGTGATGTCATGGTAGGCATCAATGCGTCGATCGCGGAAAAACGGCCATATACGACGGGTATATTCACTCCGTGTCATGTCAATGTCAACAAGCAGTGTTGTCTCTTGGTCGGAGGTTGCATGTGCCAACCATTCGCCTTGAGGTCCTACGAAAAAACTATTTCCCCAAAAGGCAATGCCGTTGGTTACACCGGAAGGATCTTCTTCGTGCCCAATTCGGTTTACTGCTACGACGGGAATTCCGTTGGCAATGGCATGTGCTCGTTGAATGGTTTGCCATGCTTCAAGTTGTCGTGACTTTTCTTCTTCTGAATCCGTAGATTCCCAACCAATAGCTGTCGGATAAATAAGTATCTCAGCACCGGCTAACGCCATCAGGCGTGCTGATTCTGGGTACCATTGATCCCAACATACCATAACGCCTAACATTCCTATGCTTGTTTTGATGGGAGAAAAGCCTAAATCGCCAGGTGTAAAGTAGAATTTCTCGTAATAAGCCGGATCGTCAGGGATGTGCATCTTACGGTATTTCCCTGCGATGGAGCCATCTTTTTCAATTGCTACGGCAGTGTTATGATATAACCCCGTAGCTCGTTTCTCAAACAGCGAAAGTACCAGTACGATACTTAGTCGTTTAGCCAATGCACCAAAATAATCGGTAGATGGGCCGGGTATTGATTCTGCTAAATCAAAGTATTCTGTATTTTCAGTTTGACAAAAATAGAGGTTGTTATGAAGTTCAGACAGCACTACAAGTTGGGCACCTTCGTGAGCCGCAGCCTCGATGCGTGCTTCTAATTTAGCTATGTTGACTTGCTTGTCGGCTGAATGTGTGATTTGAATAAGAGCTGTCT
>JAJZHJ010000279.1:0-1791 GCA_021804525.1 Bacteroidota bacterium
AAGTAAAACTATCTGGGCAGTATCACCCATGTAGTAGCTGCCGACGGCTCTTTGACACAAGAATTAAGTTATGATCCCTGGGGCAGATTGCGAAATCCGGCCACACAGGTGGTATACACTCCCGACACAGAACCGGTATTATTCCTCGGTAGAGGCTACACCGGCCACGAGCATTTGACGGTCTTTGGCTTGATAAATATGAACGCCCGGCTGTATGACCCGGCTCTCGGCAGATTCTTAAGTCCTGACCCTTATGTGCAGGCGCCGGATTGGAGCCAGAACTTCAACAGGTATTCTTATTGTGTCAATAATCCGTTGAGGTATACGGATGAGAATGGTAAATGGTTTGGTATAGACGATTTAATTGGGGCAGTTGTTGGAGGTACCTTAAATTGGGTTTCTAATGGATGCAAATTCACATGGGAAGGTCTTTCTTATTTTGGAGCAGGCGCCGTGTCAGGATGGCTAACTGTCAATTTCCCTGGAGCTATAATACTGATTAATGCAGGGTTATCTGCGGCAAATAATACGCTTAACCAAGGATTCAACAACGGTTGGTCGAATATTAACTTCATGCAAGTGGGTAATAGCGCCATCATGGGAGCGGCCACATCTTATGCAGGAGGACAATTGGGGAGAACGATTGGGAACCCTTTAAATAAGCTGATTAATATACAATCTCCCTTGCTCAAACAGTTGATCATAAATGAAGCAACAAATATCACAACCGGAACTGCTTTAGGTGGCATTGCAGCATTAAACGCTGGAGAAAATATTTGGGAGGGTGCTTGGAATGGCGCAAAAATGGGATTAGTAACCGGGACTATCAGTGGTCTTGGGGCTGCGACTCAGTATTCCATCGACCACCAGGTGAATATGCTGACGGGGAATCCGACAAAGGTTGCAGTAAATTATAACGGCAATACAATTGATTTAAGCTCTACGGTTGAAAGAATTCAAAATGGAGAATCCTATCCTCATAAGAATGATGGAAGTATTTTTGAAAATCGACCTCCAAAAGGTCAAGATTATCCATTACTTCCACAGCAACCTGAAGGATATTATCATGAGTATGTTCATCCCACTCCAGGTGCATTTGGGCCAGGAGCACAAAGAATAGTAACCGGTGCAGGAGGAGAAATGTGGTATACTCCAGACCATTATAAAACATTTATTCTTATAAAATGGTAGTCATGAAAAACTTTATATACCTAAAAGATCCCAATGTATTTGTTGATTCGTTGTCACTTGTTGTACATCTTAGCAATATACAGACAGAAGATGATTTACTTGATAAATTAAATATGCATTTAACATTTCCATCTTATTTTGGATTCAATTATAACGCATTATACGATTGTTTAAGTGATTTTCATTGGTTAAAGCAATATAGAATTATAATCGTACATGATGACATGCCCAATTTAGATGATCAAACACTAAAAATCTATACTAAGGTATTGTATGATGCTATCAATAATTGGAAAGAAGGAGAGGAACATACATTTGATGTTGTTTTTCCAAAACAATATGAACAAAAAATAGAATCGTTGATTGCTCGTATGAATCCATAATTTATGTGCGTACTATTTTCATGCACGACGATAGTTCAACGGAACTAATCTTTCGAGTGGGAGCGACAATATCTCGGCAGTATTACACATGTAGTGAATGCCGACGGCTCTTTGACACAAGAATTGAGTTATGATCCCTGGGGCAGATTGCGAAATCCAGCCACACAGGTGGCATACACTCCCGATACAGAACCGGTATTATTCCTCGATAGAGGCT
>JAJZHJ010000279.1:1801-3610 GCA_021804525.1 Bacteroidota bacterium
CGAACACCTGACGGTCTTTGGTTTGATAAACATGAACGCCCGGTTGTATGACCCGGCTCTCGGCAGATTCTTAAGTCCTGACCCTTATGTGCAGGCGCCGGATTTCTCTCAGAACTTTAATCGGTATAGCTATTGTGTGAACAATCCGTTGAGGTACTCAGATCCCAGTGGAGAACTTTTTTGGTTTTTCCCACATATAAGCTGGAGTAAAGGCAGTGGATTAAGTATAGGATTTACATTTGTGATTGGATTACCTGGATTAGCAAGTGTTCAGTTTGGAGGGGGATATAATTTTAAGTCCGGAGGTTATGGTTTTGTAGGAGCATCCGCCATGTTTAATTCTGTATCTCTGTCTTATTCTGCGTCTGGAGGTTGGAATGTAGGATATTCAGCAGGACTGTCTATACAGAATGGATTCCCGATAGGAACAAATTTGGCTACAGCCGGAGTGAACTATAGTCTGAGCCATGGTAGTTTAAGTGGCAATTTCTCTGCATTTAATATTGACAGCAGAGGCGTTACGTTTGATCCCAGCTTTTCAGCGATGCTCTTTCCCGAGCATTTTACCAATCTAGCAAAAGGGGGTGGATTTAGAAGTAATGATGGCGTTTTGCAGAGATTTGTTGCAGATGGGAAATATCAAGATGCGTTGGATTATTTCGGATTTGATGGAATATATAATCCTGAAGAACCATTGTTGCATACCGACAGAGCAGGAGAGGCTATAACTCGAACCGACGGACTGACTGTATATGGACATGGAGCTTTTGAAAAAGGGTTTAAATTCCTTCAAGC
The DNA here is from genome assembly GCA_021804525.1 of Bacteroidota bacterium. Classification (GTDB taxonomy): domain Bacteria; phylum Bacteroidota; class Bacteroidia; order Bacteroidales; family Paludibacteraceae; genus Microbacter. The sequence continues at coordinate 2,597 of JAJZHJ010000279.1, forward strand.
CAGTGCCTACGAGGAAGCATTTCATAAGGCTGACATTATGGCTGGAAATTATAAAAATGTAGATTGGAGTGACAAATATGAAGCAGATAATGCATATCACACTGGAGAATGGAAAGCTCAAGGGTATCTTTGTAAGTTAAGTGGTTTCTTGCAAACATCTATTGATTATTTTGGTCGGATGGTTGATCACGGAATACAAGCTTATATTTATGACTACGTAACAACTCCGACTCGTTCATATTACAACCCTGCATTACCCACGACAAAGTGGTGGCATTTCATTTATAAAGCTCCGAGATTATGGTAAAATACATATTCCTTCTTTTATTTGCAACAACTTTTTTCAGTTGTCTGACGAGCAGACTTGAAAAAGATATCGCTAAATTAAATTTGACTCAACACAATAAACTTAGTAAGGCTTTAGCAATGAATGCTAAATTCTCAAAAGATACAGTTTCGTTTGGAGACACAATTTCTATTACATTAAAATACACAAATATATCGAATGATACCGTTTGCTTTTCTGAAATAGGAAATATTCATATGGATCACAATATTCATTCTGTATTTATTACTTATTGTGAAATTGAGAAAATCGTCTATTGGCTCAATCTGGGTTCTTCACGTGAATTTAGTGTCAAAATTCCGCCGAATCAATTTTTTGTAAAAGAATATCCGATTGTGATAACTCGTTTTTTTAGTACAGGGTTAAACACACAGATAGTGTGTTACGGACTGCGTAAACTTACAGAAAAAGAATTAAAGATGCTAAAGAAAAAGTATAATTACACGATACTAAACGAATCTCTTTGCGGTGGTTTGTGTTCTCCTGTTGTTTCACTATACGTAAAATAAGGTAATGCATCAGAATTGTTGTTGTATAAACAAAATACTGAAAATCAACAATAATAGACAAATAGAAGGAAATGGCAGCAAGTGTTTTTGCCTGCTGCTGTTTGTGGCTCTTTGACACAAGAATTAAGTTATGATCCCTGGGGCAGATTGCGAAATCCG
>JAJZHJ010000280.1 GCA_021804525.1 Bacteroidota bacterium
ATAAAAACAGATGGAAAAAGAATGTTTGTTCTAAATGGCGGACATCAAACCATTGACATTTTAAATGTTAATAGAAAAAAGTATATAGCGATACCCCCACTTGGGGAAATCTCTATATATCAATTGGTAGTTGTAAAAATGAACGAGAGCGAAACTGAGATTTTCGCTCTCCAAAGATATGGAATACTTTACAAGATCATTGTAAAGTATTCCACCTAGAAGAACTAACCACCTATATCTTCATGATATAAGTGGTTTTTTGTTACTTATTTTATATAAAACTATTATTGAAAAAGAAATTAAGAATAAATAAAAGACGCTTTTAGCGTCTTTTATTGTTATTTGTATTATGTTTTTTTGTTATGGAGCTATTTCTTTTATAGAGGTTGTAGAAACTATTATTTTAGTTGAATTAGATGGGGTAGATCCATCAGTTCCTGTGCAGTTTACTGTATAAGTAGTTGTTTTTGTATGAGACACGGTTAATCCTCCATTTGTGCTGTTTGGTAATACTGATGTTCCGTTTATTGAACAGGTTCCATTTTTTACATTTACACAATCCCATGTGAGATTTGCTGATTGAGGAGGTGCAATGACATCTCATCCCGAATATTGACAAATGTATCCGATTGACCCAACTCACATTTTATTGGCCGGTTTATCTTTTTATGCTTCAAGAAAAGTGGCGATCTGTTTTTCAAGTTTCAATAAGTCTTCGGTGAATTTGCGGATACCTTCGGCTAACTTTTCAGTGGCCATGGCGTCTTCGTTCATCTCCCATCGGAATGACTTTTCATCAAGCTGAATTCTGTTAATATCCAATATTTGTGCTTTAGCTACATCTAATTTTTTTTCTAAAAGGCCTTCCGTTTGTTGTAACTCTTTGAGTAAGGTGGGTGAAATGGTCAGAAGGTCGCAACCCGCCAATTCAATAATTTCGCCGGTGTTGCGGAAACTGGCTCCCATCACCACCGTTGGGTAGTTGAACTTCTTGTAGTAATTGTAGATAGTAGTAACCGATAGTACACCCGGATCTTCTTTTGCCGTAATGTCGCTTACACCTCTGTCTTTCTTGTGCCAGTCGAGTATGCGTCCCACAAAAGGCGAAATCAGTGTGACACCTGCATCGGCACAGCGTATCGCTTGTGTTTTTGAGAAGAGCAATGTCAGGTTGCAATGAATGCCATCTTTTTCCAATCTCTCGGCTGCATTGATTCCTTCCCAGGTGGAAGCCACCTTAATGAGGATGCGGTTTTTATCAATGCCGGCAGCCTGATAGAGTTCAATGAGTTTATGCGCTTTATCGATGGTTTTTTCTGTGTCGAAAGAAAGGCGTGCATCGACTTCGGTTGAAACTCTCCCGGGTACAATTTTTAGAATTTGCAGTCCGAAGTTGACGGCCAACTTATCTAAGGCAAGGGTTACCTGTTCTCTTTTGTCCTGTGTGGCTTGTTTTGCATAATGCAAAGCATCGTCAATCAACGATCTGTATTTTGGATCGGTTGATGCTGCATAAATTAATGAAGGATTGGTGGTTGCGTCAATGGGTTTGTACTGTTCGATTGATGCAAAATCACCGGTGTCGGCCACTACTTTGGTGTACGTTTTCAGTTGATCCAATAAGTTCATAGAGGTAATTTTATAGTGAGAAAAAGTGTTTTGATGTCCTTTTCGCTTGGTTATGTCGAAACAACCCGAAAAGATTATTCACAAAGATATGCGTAAAAAGAGCCAATTGTGATTTTGTCCGAAAATAGATTCTCATCGCTTCATCATTAACCATTGCTCATTAACCGTTTCCCAGATCGTATCTTTAACTAATAAGCGTCTATTTTCTTAGAAATAATTCATACTTTTGTCAATTGGCGTGATAAAAAACAACCAATTGGGTAAATATAAAACAAACATGTATGAAACGAGTCCCGTCTTGCGGGACGAGTTCCATGCGTCCTTAAACAAAAAAATTATTATCGTATGAAAGAATTAGTTCGTTGTAAACCTTGCGGCTATGTGATGGAAGCCGATAAGCTTGGCGATGTTTGTCCGGCCTGCGGTATGCCTCGTAAAGCGTTTGAACCTTATCGGGAAAGAGTGGCTTTGAATCGTTTGTTCGTGCTGAGTCTTGATTTGCATCCCATTGCTATTCATTTGTCGCAAACTTTTGTGATTCTCATTCCGGCAATGATTTTCCTCACCAAGATATTTCCCGGTTTTCACGTTGAAATGTTTTCGAGTGTGCTTAAGTTTGTCGTGTTTATTTTTCCTTTCACGCTGGTTATTGCCATTATAACCGGAATTATCGACGGGTTGTTTCGTTTCAAAACACTTACACCTCCACTACTGAAAACGAAAATTCTTTTTAGCTCTATCATCATTGTGTTAGGGTTTGCCTTATTTTTTGTGGCTAAACCTGATCATTATGGCATCATATCCTTTATACTCAGTCTTGGAAGTTTGGCTTGTGCCGTACGGTTAGGTTTATTAGGCAAGCAATTGATCGATGTGATTTTACCCGGTTCTTATCCCATACGAAGAGCGAAAATGCCGGTGAAAGTGACAAATGATAAAGCAGTTGCTCCTGCCGAATAAGTGCATAATCTTCATACGTGAATGATTTGTTTTTTAAGGACGTATGGAACTCGTCCCGCAAGACGGGACTCGTTTCATAGTTATTGAAAAACCCAAAAATAAGTTGGCGTCATTGATCGATCAAAAAGTGGTTTTGACCGATCAATGTTGCTTTTCCACCTGATATGTTTTGAAAGTCAATGGATAAAGCAGACTTTTGTTGCAACAAATCAAGTTATTCATTGCCATGCAACAACGTTTTCTGCTCTTTCTTCTGCTTGTTTCATCCTTGACGATCCATGCTCAATCGACCGTCTCAACCTGGAATTTAGAAACGTGCATCAACTACGCTTTGCAGCACAACATACAAGTGCAGCAGGCAAACATCGGTGTTGAATCGTCCAGAATTGATTTGTTGGCAGCCAAAGCGGCACGAATGCCTTCGTTGAATGGCGCTGTTTCGCAAACCTTTTCAAACAGCAAGGTTCCGACGTTAGACAATCACTATGTCAACCAAAGTCAATTGAGCGGACGATATTCCCTGAGTGCCGGCTTGGTTTTGTTTGACGGCAATCAAATCTCCAAAAACATTCAGCAGCAAAGGCTTCAGGTTTCTTCAAATGAATTGACGGTGCAACAGACCAAAAATTCCATCGTGGTTGCCATTACACAAGCCTATCTGCAAATTTTGTACGACAATGAATCGGTAAAAACGGATCAACAGACATTAAGCGCTTCGGAAGCACAATTGAAGCAATCGAAACAACTGTTTGATGCCGGTTCCATTGCCAGTAATGATTACGCTCAGGTGGAAACACAATACAGTACCGACAAATATACATTGACGGTTGCTGAAAACTCCTTGCAGCAAGACATTCTGGCCTTGAAACAATTACTTGAGTTAGGCATCAATGATTCTTTTCAGCCTTATTATCCGACACTCACGAATGATGAGGTTTTGCAACCTGTTCCTGATTTGCAAACGGTGTATCAAAATACACTCGCTACGCGTCCCGAAATGAAAAACAGCCAGTTGAGTG
>JAJZHJ010000281.1 GCA_021804525.1 Bacteroidota bacterium
TCATTATTTGTTTCCATTATTAAAAGGGAATATGAAATGAGCATGTAAATTATTTACATTCAAGAGTATGATAATGTTTTTATGCGAACCAACGGTCAACGACCAAAGGGAGTTAATTCCATACGTCCTTAGCGTTAAAAATAAAAATAGACGTGTGAAACGTTACGTATTCAATTGATCAGGTATCTTTTACAATATGATGATTTTGATATTGGCATGATGAGCCGGCTCGATGACACTGAGCACATAAACTCCGGGGGATAACCCTGCCGCCGGAAGACGGTTTATGTCTCCTTCATTCAGTTTGTAGAAACCCAATTCCCTGCCGTTAATGTCATACAAACAGGCTTGCGCATGACTGTCAACTTCTCCTTCAATGATGATCTCCCCTTTCGACGGATAGGCTTTCAAACTAAAGGTTCCGGCTGTCAAAGCAGAAAGACCTGTGGTTATGCTGCTGGTATGGATGTAGAACCTGCCAATGCCACTCGTTCCGGGTGCCAGCGTTGTTTGATAGGATGCCCCGTTTTCTAATGATGTGAAGGTGTCTGTGGCTTTATCTTCCAGAATAACACTGCATGTGGATGGCAAATTCATCGTCGTAGCCGTAAAGGTAAATGTCCCTCCTGTTTGGGTATCAATGCCGATTGGAATGACAAGATGATCATAATCTTCAGGAAGACACTGTATGGCAAAATCGACGCTATCGTCATCCACCAGATGCGAATAAAGACTTAATCCCGTGGTGCCCCGCAGAAGCCCTGCATCGTAGGTAGGGTCCAACCCTTTCGTCATCTTGTCGTTGAAGGCAATCAACGTTGATGCAGAGGTAGTGCCGTTCGTTGCGTTCAATTCAAAGTCAGGCCACGAAAAATCCATCGTAGCATTAGTAACGGATTGATTTACTTTGGCAGGGGTAAGGCTTTGCGTTGGCGAACTGCTTGCTACCACTTTTAATGCCGATCCGATTTGCGGTTGTAGCAGGCTGGGGGTAAACTGCAGGGAAACATTGCCACTGGCTGCCTTTACAAAAAAGCCCTGCCCCGGTAAAAAGATGTTTTCTCCCAAATCACGTGTGGTCGGAATATTGCTGACTATTCTATATTGCCCTGATGCATCGTCCCACACATACAGGCAGGCATAATTCGGATCGAAGGCGGAAATATTTTCCGCAAGAAAGTTAGAGTCGGCCGCGGCTGTGGTATTCATGTCAATAGGTGCAGGATAGGGATTGCCAACGCAGTTCCACCCGTCACCGTTTTTCGTCAGAGGAACGGTTTGTGTGCCTTTGTTCAAGGTACCACTGAAGGTTACCGTACCATTGCTTGCACGCCGCACACAATACCCCTGGCCTGCCTGTAACATCCCTGTAGAGGCTGCCGTATAATAGCTGTTCCATTGATTGGCGGTTTCGTTATATCCCATCATGCCATAGTTGACGACTCCATTGACGGTCTTCTGCGGAATGTGGTTTGTGGTATCCTGAATAAATGTATTGATTGCTTCGCCTGTCACTATGGGCGACACAACATGCCAATGGTTAGCCGATAGATAAAGCTGGGCTTTAGTGACTCCCGACACAGAAACAGCTCCATTGTTGATTATCGATGCGGTACCGGTACTGTCGCTTTGCAGCGTCATATCTCCATTCACTGTCAGCGTTTTGCCCGAGGGAATCGTTAATGCTTTGCTGGGAGTGACTGTTATATTCTTCACTGTCTCATTATTGTCGAGCGTGCAATTGGCAGCAATCGTTGCGGCTGTTGTTGTGCCGGGAAGTCCGTTATCCCAGTTTGAAGCTGTCGTCCAGTTGCCGGAGGTCGTCAGCGTCGAAACGGTTGGCAATGTGCCTGAATTGATATTATAACGTGCTGCAAGATATTGTTCCACGCTGTCCCGCTGCACGGATGTCAATACGGTATCATAGACCAGCACTTCGGCAATATCGCCGTTGAAATGGTATGTTCCGTCACTTCGTACACCAAGCCGGAGCAGACCGCCATCCGATGACAGAATGTTTGCAGTTGTCGTTCCGCCGTTCACTCCGTCAACGCTCATTCCTCCGCCGGTTGATGATGCATGCGCTTCAAACACATGAGGGGTTCCGTCGGCATAAGCGCCGGATGTTCCTTCATCCAAATATGTAGCTGTTATGGGTATAAACCTTGCACCGACACCGTTCAAATGATATTCAAACTGCTCAATGGAATTACCGCTCAAAAGAAATTGAATATTGCTTGAACTCGATCGTGCTACGACAAACATTTCGTAGTCATGGTTTTGTATCCCCAGCGCTGCCGAGGTCGGCAAAACCAGATGAGAACCGGAACCATTGAACCGCAGCGCCGACATATTATTTATCGCACCGCCTATAACAACAGGACGGTTGGCGCTGTTACTTTGTGTTGCGTTATTGCCGTTGCCGGACATATCATTCCATACGGATACCGAATCGCCCGAAGCAGAAGCAGTAATGCCTTCATCGGCACGTAAGCGCAGCTTGAGATGTTCCTTGGGCACTGTTAAAGCGGATTGTACAACTGTAACGTAACAAGTTAATAGAGAAGAACTTAATGTGAGTGGGTTGTTATTTACAATGACGTAATGAAATACCGTAACCCCAACGGTTCCAGTCCGCGTTTTTCCCGTTGTATTGGTACTGATACTCATAGAAAGAGGACCGTTAAAAGGGTATAGTGTATTACCGTAACTCCCTCCATTGATCCACGACTGGCTGGGTGTTACCGAAGACTGATAGCTCGTTATAATCTTCGATGTAAAGGAATTATCTGATGCGTCTAAATACACTTTTTGGGGGTACGCATAACAAAAGCTTGAGGTTGAAGAAAGGTCTCCAAAATCATAATTAAGCGTAGAACCATACAGAAACCAGAAATAGCCAAACGTTGTTTTAACAAGAGGTTTGTAAAATTCCGAGATATTAATATTATTGAAATAGAAAGTGGCGTCACCGTATGGGAGCTCAATATTTTTATTCCTATTCTTACCAATTATTGTCGTCCATTGAAAATCTCCTACGATAACAATCAACGAAACGTCCGCGTCGTTTGCATTTGCAATATTATACCAGATGCTATCTTTGTTGGCCGCATAACCATACGGGGAAATTGTAATGTTGCTTTGAGCGCTTGGGGTGTCCGCGGTAGTCTGATCATTCGTCGGCATCTGCATGAATAAAAAGGGATACACAATAGAGCCGTCCGGATTTGTATAATTATAATAAAAGCTGACCATGCTATGTTTGTTGCATGTAAAATCTCCTGTTGCACTTGGAGCAATTTTTAACGTGTCTGTGTTTGTTCCGTCTGTGCACGTGAGAGAAACCGGAAAGTAATTCTGGTTAGTAATAGAAAAGCTTGTCGTGATTGGATCATCGGAAGGATTGGCTGTATACACTAACTTTATAGTCGGATCTACTTCGGGGGCAAATAAGATATCGCTGCCGTAATAAGTAACGCCGCCGGAAACTACGCAAAGGCGTACATGATAGTCGCCACCGCAGTTATGAATAACCGTTGTTACCGCCAAGGTAATGTCGTCGGTGCCCGCAGCGATTGCCGGGCTTGCCGCTATGG
>JAJZHJ010000282.1 GCA_021804525.1 Bacteroidota bacterium
CAAATCGGTTTTCATATGTTCCAGCGGAAAAATGAGAGTCAGGAGATTTAACTTCTTCGTATTTCGGTTGCCTACCTAAACGTATCCACAATGACTTAATATTTTCAAATAACTCATCATCAGTGATCCCAAATTTTGACCTACTAGGCTTTAGACCTGCAAGCTCTAATGCCTTAAACCATGAACCAAATCTCCTTCGAAGAGTTGAAGGATGAACTTTCCCAATTGTTTCGTATTCAGCAATCGTGATCGTTTCTCTACCAATAGCATCCGCACAATGGCGCATGTCGTTTAATAATTCCTCATTAGTAATTCCTTTGTGATTTTCATTTAATTCGAACTTCATTCCGTCATACATCCTCAGTTAAATTTCATGGACTAAAAACTCAGAACAAAAATATCTACTTCCTATCAAATCATAAGCTTGTGGTGCGTTAATTGGTGCTGGTTCACTAGGGTTAGTAAGTGCTGTTTTATGTTGCTGTTTTTGAAGTATCATAAGTTAAATAAGCATATGAGCGTATTTAAGCAAGTCCAGCGGCAAAATGCTGTTATCTCTTTGTCAAGCAACCGTGGAATACCGCAGCGTAGCGAGGATATGCCGCGAAAGTGCTTGACAAATGCAAAGCCAATAAACACTTGATGGATGGGAGAGCCGACCAAAAGAAGGCATCTCCCCTAACTACCATATTCTCCAAGACATTATACCAAAAAAAAGACAGAAGCGATTAGCCCCTATCTAATTAAAAAATTTATGAATTGAACCAAACAGTTATCGCAAAACCATATTGCAAAAAGATTGTGTTCGTTTTTCGCTGTGTTGGTGGAGGCGAGGGGAATCGAACTGATTCCCCCCATCTCTTTTCTCGTTGTATCTTTTCCCTGGTTGTCCCGTGTTGTCAGGCTTTGTCCGGACTCTATTTCTAATCTTGTACCGACTGATCCCTTCTAATCTTGCAGAGTATTGTCCCCTTTGGATACAGAATTGGATACAGACCTGTTGAATTTGGTGAGAAAGATCGCCTATTTGTTATCGTGCATTATTATGTACCAGTTAAAATGCATCGCTTCATCTTGAATTATTGTACCGGTATTTCATTGGTACAAATAGAGATAGTTCAGCATCGACTCAACCGCTTCCAACATAATGCATTTCGCAGGAACAGTATATCTGCTGATACTTCTTTGATATTTATTGATACGAATATTCTTCCTGAGGCGAACACGCATCCTTTATATCTATTAATATGGTTATAACACCATTATTTTCAGGACAGCCGCGATTTTCTACACCTCCGTCTCCATTATCATTGGAACTCAATGAATTCTCCTGACAACATAATGGTTGTCCATAGAGAAATTTAATTGGATCGCTAAACAATAAAATACAACATTTTCAAACGAGACAGTTTGACCAGCTACTCTAAAGTTATTGATACATTAATCATTACTGTTATTAAATGTAATATTCTCAAAGATGAGCATCCTCAAAACATCCCATACAACTGCATTCTACTCCGAAAGGTTCTTAGACCAGTTATAACTTAAAAACGTGCGTCTTGCTTTATAGCAAAAACCAAATTACAGTCAACATTATTCCAATCATAAAAAATATCTAAACCATTATACGATACCAAATCGGTGCTCTGAATAGTACAAAAATAATTAGAGCTATCGTTGTTAGAACACAAAAACCAACACCCATAATTTTAATGGTGTATTTTGTTCCATATAAAACCATAGTGGTAAAAACAACCGGTATTACAATTGGAATTAGTACAACAATAAAATAAACGTTTCGAACTTGATTCAAAAAACCAGCTATGTAACTGAATATAAAATTTATAAACAATTGTAGAATAATTACATCTTCCCTTTGCGTAGAAACAAATGATCTGTTATTTTGTTTTTTAGCCATATCATGCTGAGCCCCCCAAAAAAATTAATCTTAGTAAGAATCCAGCTAAAAGAATAATGTCACAGAGATGGCGATTGGTTCTACCTCTGTAACATTATTCTCAGAACCATCTGATTAACCGTGTTGTAGAAAATAGACTAAAAGTATTTATACATTACGGGCCATAACCAGGAACAAATCCCCATTGCTCTTGCGTTATTTTCCACGTACCGGAGCTATCCTTCGTTAAAGTTTCGTTGATAATTAACTTATTATTGGGTTCGTAAACATTCCAACCGCCGGAAGGACTTTTCTGCTCAAATTTAGACCACACATCTGCGACAGCGATTACTTGAGCAGTATCCCCTTCAACATTAAGTTGATTATAGGTAATATTACCCACACCGCCGCCTAATCCTCTTGTTTTTCCGTTCTTCTGTGCTTTAAATGCAAGTTGCACTTGCTCTTGCTTAAGAGTTAAAGGATTTCCAGAGTAAAGCTGTGATTCAATTTCATTCCTTTTATCAATTGCTGACTGGACATGTGTATTGGCTGTAGCCGATTCAGTTGGTGAAGATGTTAATGTTGTTAAACTTGCATAAGTTGCATCGGAAAGCACAGGCATTTGATACTCGCTATTCAAGGCTTGTGAAATTACATTTTCAATTGCACTTTCATCTGGAGTTAATGATGAAGCGTGTGACAACTGAACAGAAATTAGGCTTCCCAATCCTAATGCCAAACTACTTGACAATAATATAACAGCAATTTTTTTCTGCTTCAATAACACCACTCTCCTTTACTCGATGTGTACCGTATCGTATATTGTGGTCGCCCAGTTTGCGTTATATGGCTCTAGAGTCCAAATTGCATGGTAATGAGCATCTGTATGGGCATCAACAAGGGCTCCTGTAGCACCCAAAGCCAGCGGATTAGGATCTTCCCCCGATCCAACAAGAATAGTGGCATGATCCCATAAACCATTTCCATACCAATCGTAAAAAACAACATCACCAGGTCCGACAGGATTTCCCCAATTCGGAGGATATGGATCTGTTATATATCCTGGAAGAGTGTTCCCTTCATTTATTGATGAAGTGTAATTCAGGAAGTGTGTTCTAAAGTCGCCAACAACAGACCATGAATGCGTGTTCGTAAAATTGCCTGATGTATCCCAACAAAACCAATTTGCATCATTAGTTAGAACACCATCCAAATCAACTTCGGTGTAATTTCCATGCTGTACAGATTGTGAAACAAAATTAGTACAATCGCCATCAGTAGAACTGAAATTCGGGTAATTCGGATTATAGGATAACGCCCACTGATCAGCGTAGGCAGCGGCACTTGAGCCACTATAAGCTAACGCTGGTGTCGATGAAATTAACCCCGTAAGCAAGAAGGCAACTGCTATAAAACCGCCTTTTTTTACCACGATGAATCCTCCTATTTAAAAATTTATTTCTAAGATCTTTTTGAGTCATTAATCCCTTAAGGGCCAGGCATAAAACCGTTCGGCAGAAACATAAGTGCCATAGTCAATGCAAGAAACGCTGAAGAAAAAAAATTGCACGAAGCTTCATTTTTCTCACCCTTCCGTTTTATACTTTTATTTCACAATTTTATGCTATCATCATATTGATTTTAATCGGAAAGTTCCGACGTTTAATCTTCATGAACTTCAA
>JAJZHJ010000283.1 GCA_021804525.1 Bacteroidota bacterium
CAAGACGGGATTCGTTCCATAAAATAACAGATTAGAGATTCAACCAGTTGAGTATAATTTGTTCTCCCATCGGAGTCAGTACCGATTCAGGATGGAATTGTACACCCCAAACATCATATTCTTTGTGTCGCAATGCCATGATGATTCCTTCGTCTGAAATAGCAGTCACCCGCAAGCAAGTTGGTAAATCGTTGTTGCTTACGATCCATGAGTGATAGCGGCCTGCATCGAATGTGTTGGGCAATTTATCGAAAATAGGGTCGGACTCAACGACATGCACCGGACTACTGATGCCATGATACACTTCGTCCGTGTTTTCGAGCACAGCGCCAAAACTTTCAGCGATGGCTTGATGTCCGAGACATACGCCTAGAATGTTTTTCGTTGGTGCATAGCGTTGAATCAGCGGTAAAAGGATGCCTGCTTCCGACGGAATGCCCGGCCCTGGAGAAAGGATGATTTTATCAAAGCGATCTACCTCATCTAAACTGATTTGATCATTGCGAATCACCTCTACTTGCATAAATCCTAATTTCCGTACGGCATGAACTAAGTTATAGGTAAATGAGTCGTAATTGTCGAATATTAATAAATTGGTCTTCATATATATTGTGTTGGTGGTGATTTAGTTTTTGAGTGTTGCTGCCAAATCGATTGCTTTCTTCAATGCACCTAATTTGTTGTTCACTTCCTGAAGTTCGCTTTCGGGATTCGATTTAGCCACGATGCCGGCACCTGCCTGATAATAAAGTGTATTTTTGATACTTAAGAAAGTGCGGATGGTAATTGCCTGGTTGATGTCACCGTTTAGTCCGATATATCCAATGCAGCCTCCATAAATGCCTCGTGTATGCGGTTCAATGGTGTTGATAAGTTGCATGGCGCTTACTTTGGGCGCTCCCGAAAGAGTTCCTGCGGGAAATGTATCGGCAAAAAGACGCATTGGGTGAACATCAGGTAACAACTTACCACTGACACGTGATACCAAATGGAGAACGTGGGAATAAAACTGGACTTCTTTGTAAATTTCGAGCTTCACATCCGATGCATTGCGACTTAAATCGTTTCGTGCCAAATCGACTAACATCACGTGTTCTGCATTTTCTTTAGGATCTTTGAGCAAAGCTTCTGCCAATTGCAAGTCTTTTTCATCATCGCCGGTGCGACGAAACGTACCTGCAATGGGGTCGATAAAAGCTCTCCCTTTTTTTACCTGTACGTGCGTCTCGGGCGAGGATCCGAAAATACGGAATGAACCGAAATCGAAGTAGAAAAGATAGGGTGACGGGTTGATAGAACGTAGAGCACGATAGACCTTAAAGTCATCGCCGACAAAAGATTGTCCGAAACGACGCGAAAGTACGATTTGAAATGTGTCGCCCCGTTTACAGTGTTGAATGCCTTGTTCCACCATTTGCTTGTAGTTTTCGTCCGTCATGTCGGATAATTCGCTGCCTTTAGGTTCAAAATTGTACGAGGCATAATTTCGGTTGTCCAAATGGGACACGACCTCGTTCATACGACTTTGTTCATTTTCTACAAGATTTTCTACGATGGTCAATTCATTTTTGAAATGGTCGATCACTAAGATGTACTTGAATAAAATGTAGTACATATCGGGAACCTTTGTTGAATCATTGGTATGTGGTTGAATAGGCACTCTTTCAAAATAACGGACGGCATCGTAGGCTGTAAACCCAAAAAAACCATTGAAAGGCAATTTGTTTTGGTTGTCGGCAATTTCAAACGAATCAACAAACCGTTGCAGTTGTTCTGGCAGTGGGTTGTAACTATTAATGGCATAACGTAAGATGTCGCCGTTTGGATATATCTCGGTGACGGTATCGTCAGCTGCCATAAATTTCGCCATAGCCTGCAATCCGATAAAAGAATAGCTGTTTTCCCCTCCATGATAATCAGAACTTTCGAGTAAAACAGATTCAGGGTAAATGTCACGAATCTTGAGATAAATGGATACCGGCGTATGGAGATCGCCTAATAATTTGGTGGAAATAGTTTTGAGTATTGTTTTCATTTGTGTGAATGTTATTCGTTTCCTTTTGTTGTGTTTTCCTTCATGGCTTTTATATATGTCTCCATATCTTTATCACCTCGTCCTGAAAGATTAATAACCACAACGTCGTTTGGTTGGAAAGAGACTTTTTTCAACACGGCTAATGCGTGTGCCGATTCTAATGCCGGAATAATGCCTTCCAAATGGGTTAATTCAAAAGCGGCATCTAAGGCTTCGTCATCGTTTATAGCTAATACTTCTGCACGATGTACTTGCGAGAGATGTGCATGGATGGGGCCGACGCCTGGGTAATCTAATCCCGCAGAGATGGAGTAGGGTTCTTCAATTTGCCCATCTTCCGTTTGCATAATCAGGGTGCGACATCCATGAATAATGCCTTCGCGTCCCAAGTGAATGGTGGCTGCCGAGAAAGGCGTATCAATGCCTTTGCCTCCGGCTTCAGCGGCAATAAAACGTACTTTGTCATTATCTAAATAATGATAGAAAGCACCTGCTGCATTGCTGCCTCCACCGACACAGGCAATGATGCAATCGGGATAGTGGCGTCCCTCTTTTTCTTCGAGTTGTTGCATCATTTCCTGGCTTATAATGGATTGGAAACGGGCGACCATGTCGGGATAAGGATGTGGCCCCACTGTTGATCCGATGACATAATGGGTGTCTTCGGGGTGGCTGCACCAATCGCGAATGGCTTCGTTGGTAGCGTCTTTCAATGTTTTGTTGCCGCTATGCACCGGAATGACGGTTGCTCCAAGCATCTCCATTTTCTGTACGTTCAGGTGTTGTCGTTCCACATCGGTGGCGCCCATGTAAACAAAACAAGGCATGTTGAGCAATGCACAAACGGTTGCTGTTGCCACACCGTGTTGACCGGCACCTGTCTCAGCAATGATGCGTGTCTTCCCCATACGGCGTGCCAAAAGTACTTGTCCAATGGCGTTATTGATTTTGTGTGCACCGGTATGGTTCAAATCTTCCCGTTTAAGATAGATTTTTGCACCGTATTTTTCTGATAACCGTTTTGTCAAAAAAAGCGGAGATGGTCGCCCCACATAGTCGCGAAGAAGTGAGGCGAATTCTTCTTGAAAAGAGAGTTCGTTGATAATTGTTAGGTATTGCTTTTTCAATTCTTCTACATTGTCGTAAAGAATTTCGGGAATGTATGCCCCGCCAAATTGGCCATAATAGCCGTTTTCATTTACCTGGTAGTTCATTGCAGTTTCTATTTCGTTGAGATTTATGTGATTGTTCTGTTGTTTGTTTGAAATTTCTTGTATAAAAAAAGCCCGTCGTGGTGCGACGGGCTTGAATCTTTTATCGGTATATGGATGAAAACAGATACATAGCAGTGCTACTCACGACTCTTGGAAAGTTGTAAGCGCCACCACCAAAATTTATTAACCTGTTGCATCATTATTTTTTACCCTTTTAATGGCACAAAGATAGAATGTTTTTTTTGAAAACAAGCATTGATCGAAAAAAAATCATCTTTTGCTGATATTCAATGGTTATAATGGTACTAATTACTCCTTAATAGAT
>JAJZHJ010000284.1 GCA_021804525.1 Bacteroidota bacterium
TTATTACGTAGGAGCGGTTACGCTTACTACTTGTTTGTTCGGTACATAACACAAATAAGCAGCAACCGAATAGCCCATTTGCTCGATCAACTGTTTATAATGTAGCACCTGGCGATGATGTTGCTTATTTGGGACGCCAAATTTATAATCGATGACAAGCACATTGTCTTTATCAAAGACAACCCTGTCGGGCACATAAGAATCTCCTTCAGGCGTGAAGATAGCCACTTCGTTCAGCGATTTCAGCGTAGGCGCAAACCATTCACGTGTTTCAGGAATCAACCAGAAGTCGGCTAACATGCGTTCCACCTCTGTCTTCTCGTCCTGTGTGATGCGCCCTGTGCGTTCCAAATCGGCAACCACCTGATTTGCATCATCAAAATGTCGAATATGCCGTAGCACATCGTGCATCAACAATCCATAATTTAGCCGCGAGGGAGCATCGGTTGTTTTTTGTTCCCAGAAATCTTTTGAATGGAACTTTACATCCAACACGCGATCATGTGCAGCAGCTTCACCATAAGAATACGTCACCCTGTTTGTGTGAATAGTTTCCTGTTTCGTTTTCGGACAACTTCCCAATTCAAGGCGTAATTGTTGTTCATTCCAGGCTGATGATAACGAAATAGTTGGTGTGAGATCAGTGGATAAGTCAATTTCATGTTTCTGTACAATGCAATGATAAAGCAATGACGAAAAGGTGGCAACCTCTTTCTCTGTTTTTTTCGGGCAAGGGGCAAACACTAAAAGTACTTCCTTAGCGCGTGTCATTGCCACGTAAGCCACATTCAAGCTATCGATCAGCGTTGCTGTCTTTTCTTCTAAATAATCACTCACAAAAATCGTATCAAGCAATTTTGAATTATAATTGATAGGCACCAAAGGCAATTCGTCGAAAGGATTGCTGTTTGGTTCGCACCACAACATCGCTTGCTGTTTGTCCAATTTCCAATCGGTGAAAGGAAAAACAACGACCTTGAAACCAAGTCCTTTCGACTTGTGAATGGTCATCACGCGGATAGCATGGGAAGATTCAGGCGAAGGAACTCTTTTGCGAGTGCCTTTGTCGTCCCACCATGCCAAAAACGCATCAATACCCATCGACTCCGAGAGTGAAAAATGGTGTACCCAATCTTGAAATGCCTGCAAGAAAACAGCCTCCGCTTCAACTTTCGACAAAGGCAATAATCTGATAAGTGATTCCGTAAGCTCAAACAACGATCCGTTACGTCCCTCTTTCACACAGTGCAAAACGGCTTGTTCAAACACTCCGAAATTAATACGTTGTTCTTCACTTGGCAAAAAATAGGCAGTAACTGCATTACCGGTTGATGCTTCATCGGACATTTGAAAATAGAGCATGGCAATTTTTGCCCGTAACATGGCATCGCCGGGATGAAGTACATATTGCATAAGCAACACAAGCAATTGTACCGTCTGTGCATTACCAATAATCAGGGCCTCATCGGAAATCACTTCATACGAATAGCCGGACTTTGCTTGTTCACTGTTTTGGTATCGGATCAGATAATTCACAATTTCAGTGGCTTCCACATTGCGTCTCACCAAGATAGCCATGTCTCCGGGTTTGTAACCGGCATCCTGCCATTTTTCGATCCATTCTACTAAACGTCCCAAAACCGCTTCGCGATAGGCCTTTCCCTGTTCGTCAATAAACTGAATGGTAACACTACCTTCCATTGCTGTTTCAGGACATTGTTGTGCTATTTTGTTGTAAGCATGTGTTATTTTGTCATATAAAGGCACTATTCGCTCATCGTCAGTCCTGTTTGCAGGAATCAAGTCACTCACTTGTTGCTGCAAGAAACCGGAAGCAATGGAAAAGAAGGCATTGTTGAAATTGACAATAGCGCGGCCACTCCGCCAATTTTCATTCAAATACTCTTCATGGATATGATCTGCTCCCACATCGTTAAAAAGCTGTTTGTCGAGCAATTCCCAATTTGAGTTACGCCAACGATAAATACTTTGTTTCACGTCGCCTACCACAAGGTTTTCATTGCCGGATGCCAAACTGTTCAATAGTAATGGTCGAAAGTTAAGCCATTGCAAATCGGACGTATCCTGAAACTCATCCAGCAAAAGATGATGAATGTTAACGCCGATCTTTTCAAACACAAAGGGCGTATCGCTGCCATCTACAATTCTTGCTAAGAGTTCCGTCGTATCCGTAATCAACAATCGATGCGTTTCGTCCGACTCTAGGCGTATCTGCTCATCAATATCCATCAGAATTCCCAATGCGTACAGTTGTTTCAAAATGGCTTTAGCCGTTGCGTATGGGCGATAATGGATTTCAAAATGTTGCAGAATAGCTCCGATTGCATCATTAAGTCCTTCAAAGTAAAGAGATTCAATAAGCTCTTTTTGTGGTGTTGTTTTTGTTGTCCATTCACCTATATCATTATATAATTTTGTAAATGAATTCGTTGGCATCGAGATCTCTTTCCGTGCAAATTTCAAAAGAGAAGCAAAAGGACTTCTCGATTGTCCTTTAAAATCATATACCGTCAGTCCCTGTTGTTCTATGAGTTGCAATGCATGACCAGCCTTTTGTGCCAATTGATGTTCAAAAACGGAAGTGATTTTTGTTAATGTGGTTTGATAGGTCTCCAAAAATGTTTTATCAAGCAACTTGTCACGAATCAACGGGAACTTCTTTTTGAAATCTTCTTTGAATAGTTCTTGCGCCAGGGTACGAAGCTGATATTTCAAATTCCATTTCTTGCCTGCTTCAATCTGGTTCGTAGTTAATCGCATTAACCAGTCGAAAAGCTGTTTATCCTCTTTCGAGTCAAGACGGGAAAGTAAATCGTCAATTGCCTTATCTAAGATTTCTTCTGTTTCAATTTCAATGGAATAGCCTCCGTGCAAACCAATTTCGCGAGCAAAATTGCGAAGCACTTGTTGAAAAAAACGGTCTATCGTGCTGACGGCAAAAAACGAGTAATCGTGCAGTATCTCCTTGAGCAATTGCTCTGCCCGTTGGTTGATTTGTTGTGCATTCCATGTATATCGTTGCATCAACTCATCCCGAAAGTGGGATGATGCCCCACGCGCCAATCTATCCAACTCATCTACGATGCGCAATTTCATCTCATCTGTTGCCTTGTTCGTGAATGTAACGGCTAAGATGCGGCGGTGCACACCCGACTGGTGGTCATCAAAAAGCATTTGAATGTAATGTTGCGTCAGACGAAAAGTTTTGCCCGAACCTGCCGACGCACGATAAAGCTGAAGCATGGGAAAAATGTTTGGCTACAAAGATAGCATAAAACAAAAAAGGACTTACTGTGTGAAGTAGTCCTTTGCGTTAAAGTTTTGTGGATTGGTTCTTTTCTTTTTTTGTTTTTCGGTATTGTCGTGCAGCATACCCAACTGCAAAAAACATCATCGGCCACGTACCGTCACCAACAGGCATTGGTTCACTGGGGTCAGGTAACCAACCAAAATTGGGATCGCCTGGATTATTATCATATTGTCCTTGTGTTCCAGTATTATTTCCGCTTGTATTTGAATTACCTTGTCCGTTC
>JAJZHJ010000285.1 GCA_021804525.1 Bacteroidota bacterium
ATGAACTGAATTCTCCCTCTAATTTTTCTAATTCCATTGTGTCAGCTGTATCTCGCGTTGCTTTTTCCACCAATGATTTGTAGCGATCTAATTTTGCCCGCAGATAAATTGAATCGGTTGTAACTTTAAAATACCCTTCTGCCAAAGCTTCATAAGAATATTCCGTTAGATCATCCAACCTTTGCTGTTTTTCCAAATCGTAGGCTACAGCATTTTTCAAAGAATTCAATACAAAAGGAGAATGGGTTGTAACGATAAATTGAATATTAGGAAATACTCTGGTAAGCATTGGCATAATTGCCTTCTGTAATTCAAGATGAAGGTGTGTTTCAATTTCGTCAATTAATACAATTCCTCGTTTCTCATATGCCCGAGTTAAACTATTTGGATGTTGCATCTTTAAAATAAGATCTGCAATAATGTCTATAATAGCCGAATATCCATCCGATAATTCATTAAATCCAAATACTTTTTTATCCTGTATGATATGGAAAGAGTAGTCTTTATAATTAAAGTCTAATGTAACAGATTTGCCTTCAAAGAGGTCGTTTAATAATGCTTCAAAGTTTTCAAACCACTCTTTTATTTTATTGGCATCCGCTATGGCATTTTCGTTGCGAGCTAAAGCTTCCTGAACTTTTAAGTCAACCAGAAACTTTACAAATTCTTGTTGCTTATTTTCTCTAATTCCATGAACAGGTTGTAAATTGGGTTTCTCTGGATTCTTGGGTACAAGTACTTTTGTTTCCCGTCTTGCTTGATAAAATGCAAAAATGAATTCTCCACTTTGCACTTGCCTTTATATTTCAACTATTTCTGAAAATTCAGGTGAAATTTCAGCGTAAACAGTTCCTTCTTGTTGTTGATAATTTTGCAACATCTTTTCAGCTTCCAGAATAGATCTCCCGTCAACTGGAGTTTGTATACGTCTAATTAATTCCTGTTGCCAAAAATCGATATTCTTTTTAAAACCTAAGAAGTTCAATGTTTTATCATTCTGAATGTGCTGTAAGAAATCTGCCAAAGCATTTAATAAAGATGTTTTACCACTCCCGTTTTTGCCTGTTAGCATCAAGTGTTTTTTGTTTTCCGAATCTATCTCAATATCAATATTTTCAAGATGAAATATCTTATTGATATGTACTTTCTTTAAGAATAAATCCATAACTCAAGTATTTTATGTGTTTACAAATGCAGTAACTTTGTCTATCTCAATTTCGAAACAGTTGACAAACAATAATCTTCATTGCTTGTTTACATTACAAAGATATGTTTTTCTCCCCATAAACAGAAACCATTCTATCTTCTCAACATTACTTGTATTTATAGTGTTATCCCTCAATTTAACGACAGGTCTTTATTTGTACCCCACCCACTCTTTAAATTTAGCGATAGATTTAGTGCAAATTTATTGAAGCACAACTTGTGTTGAAATTTAAAACCAGCTACAACTGTTTTAAAGTTGAAAACGTCCAATGTATTGGGCAAAAGTTAAGTAAATTGCGTCAATGGCAAGCCGATTCCACTTCCCCTAACGTCTGATCTTCCTTACCTTCTGGAAGAAATTATATCCCCTTGATCCAATACCTCTTTAATCATTGCCAATGCTTCGAGCGAAGCACGGGTAATGTTGCGATCGCGAAACGTTCCAAACTGAAATAATCGACTGATGACCTGACTCGATGTAGCAACTGCAATCCAGACCGTACCTACAGGCTTTTCATCCGTGCCACCTGTCGGTCCTGCAATACCCGAAGTAGCCACAGCAACATCTGTGTGCAACAACTCCCTCACTCCGCGAGCCATCTGTTCAACTACCGTTTGACTTACAGCACCGGATTTTATTAAATCTTTTTCCTGCACGTTCAATACGTCACATTTCACCGCATTATCATAAGCAACAACGCCTCCTTTGAAATAAACCGAAGAACCGGCTTGCGATGTGATTAAGTGAGCAATATAACCACCCGTACAACTTTCGGCAACGGATAAACTAATTTTTTTCTGTTTACAAAGCCGGTCAATCACTTCCGCCGGCGTAATATCTTCCAATGCTAACAGTGAATTTCCAAGCAACGGAACTAATTTATCAACCGCTTCATCCAACGATTTGGTTAATATCGTTTTGTTCGGCAAACTACCTGTCAATCGCAAACGTACCAAGCCCACTTGAGGCAAATAGGCCAACTTGATAAAAGAAGGCAGTGCTCCCTCCCACTCTTTCAACTGAATAGCCAACGAAGACTCTCCGACGCCATGCACCAAGGCATGACGATGTTGAATGGAAGGTACTTTGAATCGTTTTTTCAAGCGAGGTATAATTTCGTCCGTCATCACTTGTTTCATTTCAGCAGGCACACCCGGCATAGAAACAACAACTTTTCCTTCGCTCTCAAACCACGTGATTGGTGCCGTTCCCACTTTGTTGTGAATCACGATTGCATCCTTCGGAACCATAGCCTGATCGCGGTTCAACGCATTCATGTTGGGACGACCTGGAAACATGCGTTCTATATCGGCATACACCGAAGCATCAAACACCAATTTTGAACCGAAAAAGTCAGCTAACGTTTGCAACGTAATGTCATCGTTCGTTGGCCCCAGACCTCCCGTTATCAAAACAATATCAACATTATCCATTAAGCGTCCCAACGTATCTAGAATAGTTTTGGCATCATCACCAATGGAAGTGATGCCCTGAACGCGAAACCCTTCTTTAGCCAACATAGCGCCCATCCATGCAGAATTGGTATCTACCACCTGCCCCAATAGCAATTCATCGCCAATGGTCAATATTTCTACTTGCATAATTCTCATTTTAGTTGTTGCAAAGATACAAAATTTGCTTCTGACCAAGAGATAACCCTATACTTCTTTGGGAAAAACTCGTCTTGACTTTTTGTCACATATATTATTTTGAAATGTATCATCAACTTAGGGTACATGCAAATATAAGCCCAGTAGGAGCGACATTATAAAAAGTCAAGATGACTTTAGCGGACAACAAGGAAGTAAAATAAGGGAATAAGAGTGGCTTTTATCTGTTGAATTATGCTACTAAGGTTGGAAAACGAACATAAGGGTTCCAGATTAAAAACCTTATTTTTATGCAGTTACCTCTTAATAGTCCCTCAAAAGGTTACAAAAAGCCCCAATAAAAGTAACCATATAAAACGCTGATATAGTAATAATTAAAATTTAGTTACCTAAGAGAAATACAATCTCTTGATTCAAAAGAACCTTATTCCCTTATTTCAATAATATGAGTATCCTATATTTATCCTAAAGTCATTTTTCAGACAATCATTTTGCCAAATTTGTCCGTAGGACAGAATGTGCATAACCTTTAATGCAATTGGAGTGTTTTCAGAAATAAGAACTGACTCCAATTCGTAGGGTTGAATGTATTTATCATCGATTCTATGTGTATCCAATTGTGCACCTGTAAACGGATAATCTTGCTGATTTTCTTGCTAAAAAACAACCCTTCTTTTTCCTTCAGTTTTATCATTTTTTGCCGAGTTAATATGGTAACTTTTCCCTTCGCCTTTAAG
>JAJZHJ010000286.1 GCA_021804525.1 Bacteroidota bacterium
AAGTGGATCAGCGGGGTGTGTTGTTTGAGGGTGAATTCTAATTTGTACATGGCTATGATGTTTTGGAAGGTTGCATTGAAATCATCTTTTGATACAGATCGATTAGATTAGCTAATTTCTCAACATTCATTATTTCGTTTTTCTTTGTGAAAACGTCTTTATCGATCTGCTTTTTTACTGCATTCTCTTCATTTTCGTGAGATTTATCCGTTACTTCCTCCGACTTTTCCTTTACCAATTCCATTAAACGGAACAGGTCATTGATCGAGTTTCGTTGCAGTTCAAACTCTCTTCGCGTCTCGGCATCTTTGATCAGTTGATCTTGCTGTTTTTGCTTTTCATCTTTGTCTTTTTGCTTCTCTATTTGTGCGTTGTGATAATCAATTCCGATTTTCCATTGCCGAATAAGATAAAATGCAAAGAACATGGTTCCGAGAACAATCAAAACCGAATTGATCCCGAAAAACCACGTCATCACAGAATCATTACCCATAAATTGATGTATGGGAATAAACGCAGGGATAAAGATAAAAGTGACGGCAATCGCAAGACCAATCATCATTATTATACCGACGGCAACCTTTATCCCGTTCTTTTGATTAAATTTGTCTGTTTCCATAAGCTGCTTTTATTAGTGAATTATAAGTGCTAAAACTACAGAAATTGCTATCACACCAACGGTGAATAAAACCAACCATACCAACCATCTTTTTGCCCTTTTCGGGTCAATCAGAAAATAGATAATTGGTCCTATCGATAAAAGTAAAACAGGCCAAAGTTGCCATAGACATAACTGATGATTTTGGGGCAGTATAATCAGTCCAAGGAAATTAATAATGAAAGTGGGCAAAATAAATAACGCGCCAATGATCGTTAATAATTCAATGTTGCGGCTTTGTTTTTGATCCTCCATAAGTGACACATAGGAGTGTAGCTCTTTAATTTCCTGATCAAGTTCTTTTACATTATTCCCAATTTTCATGCATTCCTGCATCATGTCATAAAGCTCAATACCCTGTTCTTGAGCAGTTACTTCACGGAAATATATCTTGTTTACAAAACGCAGGTATTGTTTATTTAAATTTCCGACACGTTCAGACAGCGATATTTTTCTATTATTATCTTTCATCGTAGAGATTCCGGCTACTTCATCGGAAAATCGTAATAGGCAAGCACGTTGAACAAGGCAGAGTTCAGCCATTTTGTAATACATGGTCTGCATGTGATTAACTATAAACGCTGCATTAATCCATGGCTTTTTCAAGTGCTCCAGAGAACCTGTAAGGCAGACAAAAGAATACCGATTCACGCCATAAAATGTTCCATAGTCACTCCATCGGGTATAAGTATGTTTTTTGATCAAGTCCTTTTTCATTTCTATGTTCTGACAGGTGATGTTCTTTTGGTCGTTAAACATGAATTTGTACCACCAATCTGAATCCAAATAAAGAATATTTCCCTTTTCATCCCGACCGTGCTCATTGATATTTGCCTTTAAGTCATCAATAATTTTGTCATTGCCATACCAACATACAACAAACATTCGGTCGTCAATCAACGGATTGATATAGACTTTTCGATCTTTACCCTTAAAATCGTCTTTATCCACGGTTAAAGGAATGCCTTGGAATAGAAAACTCACATGACTTGGGATTTTGAATGGATTTGATTTGAAGTTTTCAGGATTGTGGTAAGCGCTAAAATCATCAAAATGCAAATCAGACATAATTGAAAATTCTTCTGCCAATTCATTTTTTTGTACAATATCCAGTCCGAATGAAAAATCGTTGAATTCAAATTGAGCCTGAGTGCCTACCAGATTGCTATCCATACCGAAAAATGGAGGATATAACCTTCTTCCGGCTTGATTTATATTAAGAATATCATCGGGTTCGCCTTGCTCTTTCAGCCGGTTGTTTAAATGGAAAGAAAGTACACCAACGCCCGTAGAATAAAGGTGAAGAAGTATAGAGTCAATATGGAGTGAATACGACTTATCTATTTTCTTAACTCCATCCGTACATACCTTAAAATTGTAGGTATAGGCATCCGGTTCCAAATCATACGAAAGATTAGCTATAATCGCCTTATCAAGGTCTTTCCCTTCATCAAACAGGACTTCACGCACCATACTGTAATAGTAATTATATTCATTATAATTGAGCACAGTATCCACTTTGTATTTATTTCTTTTCCATTTTGTGTTATCAAACAATGCAATCAACTCTTTCAAACAGGTACGTTCTTCGAGGGTTTTATTATGCATTTTTTTATTGGCAAACTGCCATTGAAATGGGAACAAAAAGACATGATAGCTGTAGAGTTCCATAAAATTTATGCTATTAAATCTGTTAGTTTTTGAATCAATTTATCTTTTGTTTGTTGCAACTCTTCATGGGAAAGGCTTTCGTTGGCAATGCCAAAATATCCATTATCGCCACCTCCATAATAAGCTTTATGTTCTTCAATAAGGAGCGTAAATGATTGAGCTATTTCCCTTGCATGTTGACCATAATAAGTCAATGCATCATCAGAATATATCAAGAGCCTTTCGGTCGGAAACAAGCGGTCGGTAATGGCAGAAAAACTGGTAGTAAGTGATTTTACTATGGTTATTCTATTTTTAGAAGTAAGATTCTTCTGAATCGACATCTCTGCCAACTTTTCATGTTCATCTGTTACCCCTTGTGCTTTTCGGTCTTGTCGTCTAATTTCCTCAATTTCTTGTTTTGTTGCTTCCATTTTCTCCATTGCAGAGATATATCCTTTATCATTGGCTGCAACTAATTGTTGGTGTCGGTTTAGAGTGACGCCTAACAATTCGGCGACTTGCTCAATAGCTGAAGGTTTTTCTGCATTCTGGTTGTGATGATCAAACAAGATATAATGTTGAGGCGCTGGAATGTCTGACACTAATTCAATCCCAACAAAAGAATAGTGTTTATTAAATACTTCTTTATATTGACTTAAAAACGCATTATTCCATTTGAGATTTTTGTCGTAATAATATATTCCTTTCAATGATAAAATCTTCATTATCTCCATCATTTCCAAATCATGTCCACCCAAAAGGAAAACATGATTCATAAATTTGTTCTTATCATCCATATTTTACCAAATTAGTATTCTCGTGTCTGTTTTTTTCGCTATGTTGAATAGATTGCTTCATGTAAAGATTGTATGTGTCAGTCTTATGAAGCGACAAAAAAATTATACTGCAATTTTTGAGTTTATTTTTACAATCAATTGATTTTCAGAAATTAGATATCATTAAAAGTATAGGCTTGGGGATGATATTGGAGGTAATTGATGTTTTCGGAAGAAATTTTACAGGAAGTATCATGAAGGGTTATACTGAATTTTATTGTGTCCAAAGATAGATATTTTTCATAAAACAACAATATTGTTCGACAAAAATTCAAATTTATAAAATCACATCGCTACACTCCCCTTTATATGGGTAATTCAACTCTCGCAAGTTCATAACAAGGGGGCTACCCCTAACCCTGATTTCCTTTTTTTCCCCGCCACGTCGGGATGTTCCACT
>JAJZHJ010000008.1 GCA_021804525.1 Bacteroidota bacterium
CTACACATTGAAAGACTGTATGAGTATTGAAAAATGGCAGTTGAAATAAAGTTTTTGGAAAAACAATCAACATCTTATTGTAATCTAAAAAAATAGTCCTAACTTTGCAGCCCAATTTGGAACAGATACAACCAACTTTTAAGTATTAAAATAATTAGTTAAAATGCCTACAATTCAGCAATTAGTGAGAAAAGGAAGGGCTACGCTGGGAGATAAAAGCAAGGCTCCTGCGTTGGATTCTTGCCCGCAACGGCGTGGCGTTTGTGTGCGTGTTTACACGACTACTCCGAAAAAACCAAATTCTGCCATGCGTAAAGTAGCTCGTGTGCGTCTGACCAACCAGAAAGAGGTAAATGCTTACATTCCCGGGGAAGGACA
Source organism: Bacteroidota bacterium (assembly GCA_021804525.1). Lineage (GTDB taxonomy): Bacteria > Bacteroidota > Bacteroidia > Bacteroidales > Paludibacteraceae > Microbacter. The sequence goes on from JAJZHJ010000008.1 coordinate 379, forward strand.
CAATTTGCAAGAGCACAGTATTGTTTTGGTACGTGGAGGTCGTGTTAAAGACTTACCAGGTGTTCGTTATCACATTGTGAGAGGAACATTGGATGCTGCAGGTGTAAGTGGTCGTCTTCAACGTCGTTCTAAGTACGGAGCAAAACGTCCGAAACCAGGACAAGCAGCTGCAAAAGGTGCAGTAAAAGGCGCTCCAGCTAAGGGAGGAAAGAAGAAATAATTTATAAAAGTATTTGCGATTGATGTTCTTTTACTTCGGCTAAACAGATTTGTTGGCCGTTGAAGGTTGAGTAAATAGTCCGGTGGGACTTTTGAAGTGACAGAACAAACAACCAAAACAAACAAAATTTTGACTTACAATGAGAAAATCGAAACCAAAAAAAAGGATTATACTACCAGATCCGGTTTTTACAGAAGCGATGGTTACTAAATTTGTGAATCATCTCATGTATGATGGTAAAAAGAGTACTGCGTTCGATATCTTTTACACTTCTTTGGAGCTAGTAAAAGCAAAACTTCCCAACGAAGAAAAGACTCCGCTTGATATTTGGAAAAAAGCATTGGATAATATCACTCCGCAAGTTGAAGTGAAATCACGTCGTGTAGGCGGTGCTACATTCCAAGTTCCCACCGAAATTCGTCCAGAACGAAAGGAGTCTATTTCAATGAAAAATCTTATTTTATATTCCCGCAAACGTGGCGGAAAATCGATGGCTGAGAAGTTGGCTGCTGAGATTGTTGATGCCTTCAACAATCAAGGAGGTTCTTTCAAGCGTAAAGAAGATATGCACCGTATGGCTGAGGCAAATCGTGCATTCGCGCATTTCAGGTTCTAACCTTTAATACGATACATGAGAATACACCTCTTACGATGTATTGATTAAGAAAATAAAAAACTAATGGCAAAACTAGACTTACATTTTACACGCAATATCGGAATCATGGCTCACATTGATGCCGGTAAAACGACTACTTCTGAACGTATATTGTTCTATACAGGACTTACTCATAAAATTGGAGAAGTGCATGACGGCGCTGCTACGATGGACTGGATGGAGCAGGAGCAAGAAAGAGGAATCACCATTACCTCGGCTGCTACAACTACGTTTTGGAATTACCAAAATGATAATTACAAGATAAATTTAATAGACACTCCGGGGCACGTTGATTTTACCGTAGAGGTAGAACGTTCGTTACGTATATTAGACGGAGCTGTTGCTACATTTTGTGCTGTAGGTGGTGTAGAACCACAATCAGAAACGGTTTGGAGGCAAGCTGACAAATATAATGTTCCTCGAATTGGGTATGTCAATAAGATGGACCGTTCTGGAGCTGATTTTTATGAAGTAGTGCGCCAGGTAAAGGATGTATTGGGTGCAAATCCGTGTCCTATCCAAATTCCAATTGGGTCTGAAGAAAAATTCAAAGGATGTATTGATTTGATCCAAATGAAGGCCATTTATTGGCACGACGAGACTATGGGAGCCGATTATGTTCTTGAGCCGATTCCTGCTGAACTGCTTGCTGAAGCTGAACTTTGGCGTGAAAAAATGCTTGAGAAAGTGGCGGAGTGTGATGATGCGGTAATGCAAAAATTCTTTGATGACCCTTCGTCAATTACGATAGAAGAATTAAAGCAGGCTATTCGAAAAGGGACTATTGAAATGAAGATTAACCCGATGATTTGTGGTTCTTCATTTAAAAACAAAGGTGTTCAACCTCTTTTGGATGCAGTGTGTGCTTATTTACCTAGTCCATTAGATACAGAGTTTATTGAAGGTACTGATCCATCAAATCCAGAACATAAACTTATTCGTAAACCGGATGAAGATCAACCTCTAACCGCCTTAGCATTTAAAATTGCTACCGATCCATATGTAGGACGACTTTGTTTTTTCCGTGTTTATTCAGGGCGTTTAGATGCAGGATCTTATGTCTATAATTCTCGATCCGATAAAAAAGAGCGTATCTCACGTTTATTTCAGATGCATTCTAATAAGCAAAACCCGAAAGAATTTATTGGCGCTGGAGATATTGGTGCCGGTGTTGGCTTTAAAGATATTCGTACGGGTGATACGTTGTGTGACGAAAAACACCCAATTGTGCTTGAATCTATGGATTTTCCTGAGCCAGTTATTGGAATTGCAATTGAACCAAAGACTCAAAAAGACATGGATAAGTTAGGTATGGGTTTGTCAAAATTAGCTGAAGAAGATCCAACGTTCCGTGTGAAGACGAATGAAGAAACCGGACAAACTGTTATTGAAGGAATGGGTGAATTGCACCTTGAAATTATTATTGATCGTCTGCGTCGTGAGTTCAAAGTGGAATGCAACCAAGGTCGTCCTCAAGTATCTTATAAAGAGGCAATTACAAAAACAGTAGAACTACGTGAAGTATACAAGAAACAATCAGGTGGTCGTGGGAAATTTGCTGATATAATTGTGAAAGTAGGTCCTGCTGATGTTGATTTTGAAGGAAGTTTACAGTTTGTTGATGAGGTGAAAGGAGGTAATATTCCAAAAGAATATATTCCGGCTATTCAAAAGGGATTTACAGTTGCCATGAAAAATGGTGTTTTAGCAGGTTTTCCTCTTGACACTCTTAAAGTAGTTGTTGTTGATGGTTCTTTTCATGCCGTTGACTCAGACCAATTATCCTTTGAGATTTGTGCGCAGATTGCTTACAAAAATGCTTGTGCTAAAGCAAAACCTGTTTTGCTTGAACCAATTATGAAAATTGAAGTGGTTACTCCTGAAGAAAATATGGGAGATGTCATTGGAGATTTGAACAAGCGTCGTGGGCAAGTGGAAGGTATGGAGTCAAGTAGAACGGGTGCTCGTATTGTTAAAGCAAAAGTTCCTCTATCAGAAATGTTTGGCTATGTAACAACGCTCCGTACAATTAGTTCAGGAAGAGCAACTTCATCTATGGAATTCTCTCATTACGCTGAAGTATCAACGGCAATTGCCAAAGTAGTGGTTGCTGAAGCAAAAGGGAAAGTAGAATTATTATAACGTAAATCAGGCGTGAGGATCAGGGTGTGTTAGTAAATGACTCTTAACGTCAACTGATTAAAACGCAATATATTATTAATACAAGAGATCAATGAGTCAAAAAATTAGAATTAAATTAAAATCGTATGATCACAATCTGGTCGATAAGTCGGCAGAAAAGATTGTGAAAACGGTAAGAGCAACAGGAGCTGTTGTAAGTGGCCCAATCCCATTACCTACGCACAAGCGGATATTTACCGTATTGCGCTCGCCTTTTGTGAATAAAAAGGCACGTGAACAGTTTGAATTAGCCACATACAAGCGTTTAATTGACATTTACAGCTCCACAGCAAAAACTGTAGATGCTTTGATGAAGCTTGAGTTGCCAAGTGGAGTAGAAGTAGAAATTAAAGTGTGATCATTAAATTTTATTTGAAATGCCAGGATTAATTGGAAAAAAAATCGGAATGACATCCGTTTTCAGTGCCGATGGGAAAAATGTTCCATGCACTGTTATCGAAGCTGGTCCTTGTGTTGTTACCCAGATTAAGAGTGTTGATATAGATGGTTATAATGCCTTGCAGGTAGGTTTTGAAGATAAGAAAGAGAAACATACTACAAAACCTGAAGTGGGACATTTTACCAAAGCTGGAGTAACACCTAAGAGACACTTGGTTGAGTTCAAAGGATTTGAAGGAGAATTCAAATTAGGAGACACCCTGACGGTTGAACTATTTGCAGATGCCATGTGGGTAGATGTAGAAGGAACATCAAAAGGAAAAGGGTTTCAAGGAGTAGTAAAAAGACATGGCTTCGGTGGTGTAGGACAAAGCACACATGGACAGCACAATCGTTTACGAGCACCTGGTTCTGTAGGTGCATCTTCTTTCCCATCTAAAGTTGTGAAAGGCATGAGAATGGCCGGACGAATGGGGGGCGATACCAAAACGGTACAAAACCTGCAAGTATTAAAGGTAATCCCTGAACATAATTTGTTGCTTGTCAAAGGTTCTGTTCCCGGGGCAAAAGGTTCAATCGTAATTATCAATAAATAATGGAACTGAACGTATACAACAAAGAAGGAAAAGAAATCGGGAATAAGGTTACTATGAACGATGCTATTTTTGGGATTACTCCCAATGATCATGCTATCTATTTGGATGTAAAACAATACATGGCTAATAGACGTCAAGGCACGCATAAAGCAAAGCAAAGAAGTGAGATTTCCGGTAGTACGCGCAAGCTCATAAAACAAAAAGGAGGAGGAGGTGCGCGTAGAGGTGATATTAATTCTCCGTTGCTGGTTGGTGGAGGCCGAGTATTTGGACCTGTTCCACGTGACTATAGTTTCAAATTGAATAAGAAACTAAAACAGTTGGCTCGTAAATCAGCATTAACGTATAAAGCGTTAGAATCAGCCATTGTCATCGTCGATTCACTGCAGTACGAAGCGCCTAAAACAAAAAATATGCTTGCATTGATGGAAAATTTGAAAGTAGCAGGGAAAAAGCCACTTATCATTTTACCGGAAGCAAATAAAAACGTATATTTGTCGGCTCGTAACTTGCAGTACGTTAACGTGACAACGATTTCGGAATTAAATACTTATAAAATTCTGAATGCAAAATCGCTTATCATTGTTCAAGCTGCACTTGATGGATTAGATCAAATATTTAAAGTATAAAGGGGTAAAAAGATGGGAATTATATTAAAACCGGTTGTTACTGAAAAAGCAACTGGAATCAGTGAAAAACTCAATCGTTTCACCTTACGCGTTGATAAAAATGCAAATAAGGTCGAAATCAAGAAAGCGATTGAAGAAATGTATAGTGTAACGGTAACTTCTGTTAATACGGCAATTATGCCAAGCAAGAAGAAGAGCCGATTTACAAAAGGTGGCGTTATCAGCGGGAAGACACCTGCTTACAAAAAAGCGATTGTCACGTTGAAAGAAGGAGATAAAATTGATTTTTATAGCAATATTTAACCACAACAATGGCGGTACGTAAATTAAACCCGATAACACCGGGGCAGAGACACAAAATTATCGGTACATTTGAAACAATTACTTCGAGTGTGCCGGAGAAATCTCTTGTGAAAGGAACTTCAAAATCCGGAGGTAGAAATAACGATGGAAAAATGACCATGCGTTATATCGGTGGAGGACACAAGAAGAAATATAGGGTAATTGACTTCAAGCGAAACAAAGATGGCATTCCTGCCAAAGTGAATTCAATCGAATACGATCCGAATCGTACGGCAAGAATTGCATTATTGTTTTATGCAGATGGAGAAAAAAGATATATTCTTGCACCGAATGGATTGCAGGTAGGTCAGACTTTGTTATCAGGTAGTCAGGCGGTACCTGAAGTTGGTAACTCTCTTCCGTTGCAAAACATTCCACTCGGAACGATTGTTCATAATATTGAACTGCGACCGGGACAAGGAGCGGCTTTGGTACGCTCTGCGGGAACTTTTGCGCAATTGACTTCACGTGAGGACAATTATGCTATTGTTAAGTTGCCTTCAGGTGAAACAAGAAAAATTCTTTCCTCATGTAAAGCAACGGTTGGAAGTGTTGGTAATTCAGAACACAATCTTGAAAGTTCTGGGAAGGCAGGGAGATCACGTTGGCAAGGGCGTCGTCCTCGCGTTCGCGGTGTTGCAATGAATCCTGTAGATCACCCAATGGGTGGGGGTGAAGGTCGTGCTTCAGGTGGACATCCACGCTCTCGTAAGGGCTTGTTGGCTAAGGGGTATAAGACAAGAGCTCCTAAAAAGCAATCAAGCAAGTATATTATCGAAAGAAGAAAAAAATAACGCATAATTAGAAATATACTATGAGTCGTTCATTAAAAAAAGGACCTTACATTAATTTGAAGCTTGAAAAGAAAGTATTCGCTATGAATGAAACCGGTAAGAAATCGGTTATTAAAACATGGGCGCGTGCTTCCATGATCTCACCTGATTTTGTAGGTCATACTATTGCAGTTCACAACGGGAATAAATTTATACCGGTTTACGTTACCGAAAACATGGTGGGACACAAATTGGGAGAATTTTCTCCCACGCGTACTTTCCGTGGCCATAGTGGTAATAGAAAATAACCCGTTCCATTTATTTACTTGAAAATAAATCAATATCAATAAGATGGGTTCAAGAAAAAGAAATTCAGCCGAAAGAAGGAAAGAAGACCTCAAAGCACAATATTTTGCCCGATTAAATGATGTTCCAACTTCACCCCGAAAAATGCGCTTAGTAGCAGATATGATTCGAGGTATGGAAGTGAATAAAGCGTTGGGTGTATTGAAATTTTCGACAAAGGAGGCTTCGATCAGAGTGGAAAAATTATTACGTTCCGCTATTTCCAATTGGGAACAGAAAACTGAACAAAAGGCAGAAAATGCTAATTTAATTGTTAGTGAAATTCATGTTGCCGGTGGAAGAATGTTGAAGCGTTTACGTCCAGCTCCCCAAGGGAGAGGTTATCGCGTTCGCAAACGTTCAAATCACGTAACACTGTATGTTGACACAAAGAAGAGTACAAACGTAACAAAAGAAGTGGCAGATGGGACAAAAAGTTAATCCAATAAGTAATCGTTTAGGAATCATCCGAGGATGGGATTCTAATTGGTATGGTGGTAAAGATTATGGTGAAACGTTGTTGGAAGACAGCAAAATCAGGAAGTATCTCCATGCCCGTCTTGCTAAAGCGAGTGTTTCGCGTGTAGTAATTGAGAGAACCTTAAAGCTTATCACAATCACCGTATGTACAGCGCGTCCCGGTATCATTATCGGGAAAGGCGGTCAAGAGGTGGATAAGTTAAAAGAAGAGTTGAAAAAAATAACAGACAAAGATGTTCAAATTAACATTTTTGAGGTGAAACGCCCTGAATTGGATGCTGTGATTGTTGCTAACAACATCGCACGTCAGATCGAAGGGAAAATAGCCTATCGCCGTGCTGTTAAAATGGCAATTGCTTCCACTATGCGTATGGGTGCCGAAGGCATAAAGGTACAGGTATCTGGTCGGCTTAATGGAGCTGAGATGGCACGTTCTGAGATGTATAAAGAAGGACGCACGCCATTACATACCTTTCGTGCTGATATCGATTATGCCTTAGGAGAAGCATTGACAAAGGTTGGTTTAATCGGAGTAAAAGTATGGATATGTCGTGGTGAAATTTATGACAAGCCGGATCTAGCCCCACAATTTTCATCTTCAAAAGAGAACTCCAACAATAGAGCCCCTCGTAATGATCGCAATGACCGTTCTGATCGCAATGATCGCAACGATCGTCGAGGTGGATTTAGAAAAAAGAAAAATAATTTCTAACGCATTGAATTCTTAGACTTATGTTACAACCGAAAAAAACAAAGTTCAGAAGGCAGCAAAAGGGACGCATGAAAGGTGTGGCTCAACGAGGGAATCAGCTTGCATTCGGCTCTTTCGGCATAAAATCGTTGCAATCAAAATGGATTACGGGACGCCAAATTGAAGCTGCACGTATTGCTGTAACCCGCCATATGCAACGGCAAGGACAAATTTGGATTCGGATTTTTCCCGATAAACCAATTACAAAGAAGCCAGCAGAAGTACGTATGGGAAAAGGTAAAGGATCTCCTGAAGGGTTTGTTGCTCCTGTTACGCCAGGTCGTATGATTATTGAAGTAGAAGGTGTTTCTTTTGAAATTGCAAAGGAGGCTTTGCGTTTAGCAGCACAGAAACTGCCTGTTACTACTAAGTTTGTTATCAGGCGTGATTTTGACTCAACTCTTACAATGTAATTGAATATGAAAACAAGAGAAATAAAAGAATTGACTATTAAAGAGTTAAAAGAAAGACTTGATAATGATAAAGCGATTTTAGGTCGCTTGAAGCTTAATCATACGATTTCTCCACTCGATAATCCAGCTCAAATTCGCGATGTTCGTAAACGCATTGCGCGTGTTGCTACAGAGTTGCGGTTAAGAGAAAATAACCCACAATAAATAGAGCCTAATGGAAACGAGAAACTTAAGAAAAGAAAGAGTAGGGGTTGTTACCAGTAATAAAATGGATAAAACCGTTACAGTTGCTGTTAAGTGGAAAGAAAAACATCCAATTTATGGCAAGTTCGTCAACAAGACGAAAAAGTTCCATGCTCATGACGATAAAAACGATTGCGGCATTGGCGATACAGTACGCATCATGGAAACGCGTCCGCTGAGCAAAACCAAGAGGTGGAGAGTAGTTGAAATAACTGAAAGAGCTAAGTAATTATGATACAACAAGAATCAAGAATAACAGTAGCGGACAACAGTGGAGCTCGCGAAGCTCTAGTTATTCGAGTTTTAGGAGGTACAGGGAAACGTTATGCATCTCTGGGAGATGTTATAGTTGTTGCCGTGAAGAATGTCATTCCTTCGAGTGACATGAAAAAGGGAACAGTATCAAAAGCCGTCATTGTTCGAACAAAAAAAGAAATTCGACGGGCTGATGGTTCTTATATTCGTTTTGATGACAATGCATGTGTATTGCTAAATAACACAGGTGAGATGCGTGGAAGTCGTATTTTCGGACCTGTAGCACGTGAACTTCGCGCTACAAATATGAAAATTATTTCTCTTGCACCTGAAGTTCTATAACCCTTTAATATTAATAACAATGAGTAAATTTCATATTAAAAAGGGCGATACCGTTTTTGTAAATGCAGGTGAAGACAAGGGCAAAACAGGGCGGGTACTTGAAGTTCTTGTGAGTAAACAACGAGCTATTGTTGAAGGTGTTAATCTAGTCTCTAAACACACCAAACCTAATGCTAAATCTCCACAAGGGGGAATTCTAAAAAAAGAAGCTGGCATTCATATATCTAACCTTAATGTTGTAGATCCAAAACACCCTACGGCACCTACACGTATTGGTCGTAGAATGAATGCAGATGGAAAATTAGTGCGTTATGCTAAAAAATCAGGGGAGGAAATTAAATGATTAATACAGCTGGGCTAAAAAATGAATATAAAGAACGCATTGTTCCTGCTTTAATGAATGAATTTGGCTATAAATCTATTATGCAGGTTCCCTATCTTGAGAAAATTATTTTGAATCAAGGATTAGGAATTGCTGTGGCTGATAAAAAAATTATTGAAACAGCCATTAATGAGATGACGGCCATTACTGGACAGAAAGCAGTTGCTACCGTATCGAGAAAAGACATTTCAAACTTCAAAGTAAGAAAACAAATGCCAATTGGAGTTCGCGTGACACTTCGAAGTGATCGTATGTATGAATTTCTTGAGCGCCTTATTCGCGTTGCATTACCTCGTATCCGTGATTTCAAAGGTATTGAAAATAAATTCGATGGACGTGGAAACTATACCATGGGCATTCAAGAACAAATTATTTTCCCTGAAATTAATATTGATGGTATTGCTCGTTTGTTGGGTATGAATATCACTTTCGTAACAAGCGCAAAAACAGACGAGGAAGGATTTGCATTATTGAAAAATTTCGGGTTACCTTTTAAGCAACAAAATTAATTTATTGTAGAACATGGCAAAAGAATCAATGAAAGCACGCGAGGTTCGAAGAGCCACGTTGTGTGCTAAATACGCAACTAAGCGAGCAGAACTAAAAAAGGAAGGTAATTACGAGGCGTTGCAAGCGCTTCCTAAAAATTCTTCTCCTGTCCGTCAACACAATCGTTGTAAAATTACTGGACGTCCTAAGGGTTATATGCGCATCTTCGGAATTTCTCGAATACAATTTCGTGAAATGGCATCTGCAGGGTTAATTCCTGGAGTAAAGAAAGCAAGTTGGTAAATCCAATTTTGTTTCCTGAATAATTGATGTTACGACTGTGTTTGTGGCGTTAATTTCAAAAAAAATTACTATTTTTGTCCTTTGAGCTATATGAAAATTTGAGGATGTGATGTTGTGTACAATGTATTTAATATAAGAGTGATAAATATTGTCTGGGATGCCCGGATCAATTTAAAACCAATTTATTTATGACAGATCCAATAGCAGATTATTTGACAAGACTGCGAAATGCTATCAAAGCCGGCCATCGAGTGGTCGAAATTCCATCTTCGAACTTGAAAAAGGAAATTACGAAGATTCTTTTATCAAAAGGATATATTCTAAACTACAAGTTTGTCGAAGATGGCCCTCAAGGGACTATTAAGGTTGCCCTTAAATATGACCCTGTTCACAAAGTAAATGCAATTAAGCAACTTGTGAGAATTTCCTCACCAGGTTTACGTCAGTATGTTGGGCATAAAGAATTACCCCGCGTGTTGAATGGTTTGGGTATTGCTATCCTCTCGACGTCGAAAGGTGTGATGACTGATAAAGAAGCCCGTGATTTACAAATCGGTGGCGAAGTTTTATGTTTCGTTTATTAATAAGGAGGAGAAATAGCAGATGTCAAGAATAGGAAAATTACCCATACAAATACCTCAAGGAGTCACTATTACGTTAAATAACAATGTAGTTACTGTAAAGGGACCTAAAGGAGAGCTTTTTCAGTCGATTAATCCCAATATTCAAATCGCTGTTGAGAGTGATCAAGTTATTGTTTCGCGTCCTGACGATGAAAAAGATAATCGTTCAATGCATGGTCTTTATCGTTCATTGATACATAATATGGTTATCGGTGTATCAGAAGGATATCGGAAGCAAATGGAGCTAGTTGGAGTTGGTTACCGTGTTTCAAGCAATGGACAACTTTTAGAATTTGCTCTTGGTTATACACACAATATTCATATGATGTTGCCTGCTGAAATCAAGGTTGAAACGAAGAGTGAACGTAATCAGAACCCATTATTAATACTTGAAAGTTGTGATAAGCAATTAATAGGTCAGGTGTGTGCTAAGATACGCTCTTTCCGCAAACCAGAACCCTATAAAGGGAAAGGGATTAAGTTCGTAGGAGAAGTAATTCGTCGTAAAGCCGGCAAATCTGCGGGTGCAAAATAATTTTTGAAATTTTATGAGTTATGACACGGAAAAATGATCGAAGAATAAAGATAAAAACACGTATTCGTGGTAAGATTTCTGGCACAACGGAAAAACCTCGCATGTCCGTCTTCAGAAGTAATACTCAAATTTATGTGCAACTAATAGATGACACTGCAAGCAAGACTATAGCTACTGCATCTTCTTTGTCAATTAAAGACAAAATGACCAAGAAAGAACAAGCTGCAAAAGTTGGAGAAATGATTGCTCAGACTGCTACCAGTGTAGGGATTTCGACAATAGTTTTTGATCGAAATGGTTATTTGTATCATGGTAGAGTGAAAGAATTAGCAGATGGTGCGCGTAAAGGAGGGCTTAAATTTTAATCATTATGGCAGGAATAAATAATAGAATAAAATCAACTAACGATTTAGAATTAAAAGACAGATTAGTTGCTATCAATCGAGTGACTAAAGTTACGAAGGGTGGACGTGCTTTTAGTTTTGCTGCAATTGTTGTTGTGGGGAATGAGGATGGTATTGTTGGTTGGGGATTGGGAAAAGCAAGTGAGGTAACTGCTGCCATTGCAAAGGGAGTTGAAGCTGCAAAGAAGAATCTCATTAAAGTTCCTGTTCTGAAGGGAACGATTCCTCATGCACAGTTATCAAAATTCGGAGGATCCGAAGTATATCTTCAACCTGCTTCTCATGGTACCGGTGTTAAGGCCGGAGGTGCTATGCGTGCAGTGCTTGAAAGCGTTGGAATTACTGATGTTTTAGCTAAATCTAAGGGGTCTTCAAACCCACATAATTTAGTAAAGGCGACAATTGAAGCACTTTCTGAATTGCGGGATGCAGCCACTGTTGCAACTAACAGAGGTATTACTCTAGAAAAAGTATTTAAAGGTTAATCACTATACAATTATGGCCACTATAAAAATAAAACAAGTACGAAGTAAAATTAAGTGTCCTAAGAGCCAAAAATTGACTTTGGCCGCATTGGGATTAAGAAAGGTAAATGCCATTGTTGTGCATGAAGACACTCCTGCCATTTTAGGCATGGTTGCAAAAGTGAAACACTTGGTAGAAGTAGAGAAGTAAATAAAAGCAAACCAAATAATACATTTGAGGATATGGATTTAAGTAATTTGACGCCGGCATCAGGCTCCGTTAAAACGAGAAAGAGAATTGGTCGTGGGACAGGTTCTGGTCTGGGTGGCACTTCCACTCGTGGTTTGAACGGCGCTCAATCTCGTTCGGGTTATAGTAAGAAAATCGGTTTTGAAGGTGGTCAAATGCCTATTCAACGTCGTTTACCAAAGTTTGGGTTTAAAAATGCAAACAGAATTGAATACAAGCCTATTAATTTGACAACGCTGCAAACCATGGCAGAGAGTCATAAATTAATCAAAATTGGCGTAGCTGAATTGATTGAGGCCGGTTTTATAAGTAAAAAGCACCTTGTTAAGATTCTTGCTAATGGAGCAATTACTTCTCCTTTGCAAATTGAGGCGCATGCATTTTCAAAAACGGCAGAGGCTGCAATCGTAGCTGCAGGCGGGACGATCGTAAAATTGTAATTTCATGAAACGATTCATTGAAACACTCCAAAATATCTGGAAAATTGAGGACTTGAGAAAACGTCTTATCACAACCATCTTGTTTGTGCTAGTGTATCGCTTTGGTTCTTATATTGTTATGCCTGGAATAAATCCATCTGATCTTGAAGCTCTTCAGAATCAGACATCTGGTGGCCTTTTAGGTTTGCTTGATATGTTTTCAGGAGGTGCATTTTCTCATGCTTCAATTTTTGCATTAGGGATTATGCCTTATATTTCAGCGTCAATTGTAGTGCAATTATTAGGTATAGCCGTTCCGTATTTCCAAAAGATGCAGCGTGAAGGTGAAAGCGGTCGAAATAAATTAAATCAAATTACACGTTATTTGACGGTTTTAATTTTGTTATTTCAATCGCCCGCATACTTAGTTAACTTGAGCGTACAGTTGGGAAGAGCTGGAGCTGCAATGCCGCAAGGTTTGTGGTTTCAGGTTTCTTCGGTCATTATATTAACCGCTGGTAGTATGTTTGTGATGTGGTTAGGAGAAAGAATTACTGATAAAGGGATTGGAAATGGAATATCATTCATCATTATGATTGGTATCATTGCGCGGTTTCCAACTGCAGTTGTTCAGGAATTTGCATCTCGTTTAACTGATGCAGCAGGTGGGCTTGTAATGTTTATTGCTGAAATTATCGCTTTGTTATTTGTGATTGGGTTGTCTATCCTTTTAGTTCAGGGTACACGAAAGGTTCCAGTACAATATGCAAAACGTGTAGTTGGCAATAAACAATACGGAGGAGTTAGACAGTACATTCCTTTAAAAGTAAATGCAGCCAATGTAATGCCGATTATTTTTGCGCAGGCAATTATGTTTATTCCTATTACTTTAGTTGGTTTTTCTCATTCATCAGTTGCAACAGGAATTGTTGGCGCTTTTACTGATAATACTGGATTCTGGTACAACTTTGTTTTTGCCATTTTAATTATTGCGTTTACCTATTTTTACACGGCAATTACTATTAACCCTACCCAGATGGCAGAAGAAATGAAGCGTAATAATGGCTTTATTCCCGGTGTCAAACCAGGTAAAAAAACGGCTGAATATTTGGATGAAATAATGTCAAGGATTACATTACCAGGGTCTTTCTTTCTCGCACTCGTGGCTATTTTACCAGCCTTTGCTCGTATTGTCGGCATAAGTACAGCCTTTGCACAATTTTTTGGTGGAACTTCTTTGCTTATTTTAGTTGGTGTTGTCTTAGATACTTTACAGCAAATTGAGAGTCGCTTATTGA
>JAJZHJ010000287.1 GCA_021804525.1 Bacteroidota bacterium
ATGGCGGATAAAGATAAGTATCAGACAGTAAAGAAATAGGAGGCACCAAACGTGACAAATCACAGGCAAAGATAAAACCTTATTTTCAGAAACAATATGAATTTGTAAATAAATGCAGGAATTATCTGTAGAAACGTTGCATGCAACGTCTATACAGGGGATATTTAAGAAAGACAAGGCACAAAAAAACACCCCGTGGAATGCGGAGTGTTTTTTATACTTATAGAGGGTTCCTATACTTAGAAGAACCTTGCGCGATTGTCTTGAATATCGGCTTTGTCTTTCAACACCTGGAACATGATGTAAGGCAACATGTAGCTTTGTTTTGAATCAAGCGACTCTTCTTCATTTTGAAGAACAAAGGGATCTTTCCGTTGTTGGATGTTGGAAACGGTAAACACATACACGCCCATTTTCCCTTGCAAAGGCGCAGACAGTTTGTTGGCCTGACTTGCTGTGGCTGCACCAATAATGGTTGGTTCGTTAGTTAATGAGCCGGCTCCGTTACTGTAGAAATTCAAGTTAGAAGCAGTATCCATTTTCAATTTCAGCGAGGCTGCAAGTGCAGGAAGCGTTTGTGCCGAATTCATTGCTGCACTCATGTTTTTGATCATCATTTGAGCCTTTTTGTCGGTGATCAATTGAGCTTTCAGATCAGGAGTGACAGCTTCGAGCGAACGGTATCCCTTTTCGTGTTTAGCAGCAACGGCAGCCACGATCAACTGATCGTTCTGAGTTCCACATTCCAAAACATCCGATACGGTTCCTACCTTGTTGTCGTTTACCCAACGAACGATTGAGCGTGAGTTTTTGATCATACCCACTTGTGGCGCGTTTGGATCGACCTGATTGGCAGCGTGAACAATAAGGTTTTGGGCTTTAGCGGTAGCGTCAAAGTTGGAGAGTGAAGTGGCAGCGGCTGCAAATTGTTTTGCCTGATTGTAATATTGTTCGCGAGTGGCGTCGCTTGGTATGACATGAATGGCAATAACGCCCAATTTCACTTTCGGAATCATGTTCTTTTGTTCCGTTACTTGAATGAGTTGAATGCCTTGCGGTTCTTTGTCAACGATAATTTCTTTCAATCCGGCTTTGAAAATCTTATTGACTAAACTTTGATTGAAACCCATTTGAAGCAAATTGGGTTCGCGTACCCAACCAATTTCTCCACCGTTAGCGGCAGTTTGTTGGATTCGGGAATATTTTTTGGCTAAGGCACCAAAATCTGCACCTCCTTTGATCGCTTTTTGAATACTGTCAGCAAGCACCGTTGTCGCAGTATCGGTTTGAGCTGCTACAAAAATATGTCGAATGTTGACTGAGTCAGGCTCCATTGTTTTTGCTTCTACAATCTTAGCCATAACGTAGGTGTCGTTTTCTAACGTCGGGCCAAACACATCGCCTGTTTTACCATTGAAAGCAAAATCCTGAAGGAATGGCGGCATGTCGTCTTTTGTCATTGGCACATCGATATATTTTGAATCCGAGTTGTCGTTGACAATGGAAGCCACATTCGTTGCCGAAGTAAAGTTGGCTTTCAGTCCGTTGATTTTTTGTTCTACAACTGAAAAGTCGGCTTGTGAAGGTTTAATTGGAATCAAAACATATTTGAAATCGTTGCTGGCTTCTTGGCGGTAACGTTCTTTTTGTTTGTTGTATAGGTCTTTTATTTCGCTCTCAGAAACGGCAACCGAAGCATCAGGAATACTGTAATAAGGTTGCATTGTATAGGTCATATCTACCGTAGTCTCGTTACGATCGAATGCGTATTTGGCATCCAACGCATTGCTTGTAATTGTTTTGGAGAGGAGAGTGACATATTTTTGTTGGAGAGTGTTTTCTTTCACCATCGTAATCCAGAAATCCCAATATTGTTCATATTGTTTAACCTCATCGGCTTGTTGTGGATCCTTTTTTTGCAGCGCTTGATTAAGGCCTGTCAGGAAATTGAGCAAAGCTTGTTTGCTGAAAACGCCAGTTTGAGGATCAACAAAAACGCGCCGTCCGGTAATGAGTGGGCTGATATGGTCACCAATCGTCAAATCGTTCAACTCTTCTTTGGGAACAGTAAGACCTAATTCTGAAGCTTGTCCGTCAATCAATGTTGAGTTCAGGAAGTTTGTCCAAACTTGCTCACGAATCTGTTCATTCATCTCGTCATTTCCCGATTGACCAGTTTCAATTTTATACACGTCGGTCAATTGATCAATGGCTTTTTGAAAATCCGGATACTTAAGTGTTTTTCCATCAACGACGGCTACTTTCTGTTTTGCTTGTCCAAAATAGGTTTGGCTTGAGTTCAAAAAGTCGCCGATGATGAATGCAAACATGGCTAACCCCACGACTACCACCAAAAAAACTCCCCTGCGTCTGATTCTTTCTAATGTTGCCATTGAATAGTGTCTATTAAGAGATGATTATAAAGTTCTGTAATTTGCGTTTTCGCTTTCCAAATCAATGATTTTCAATGCTATGAATGTAACATTCGATGTGTCAGTGAATGATACCTCACGCGTAAAATCAGGGCACGAATATACAAAAAAATGTTTATAGTAGCGCAATGTGTTGTGTCTTCAATTTTTTTAAAATATCAGTCACTAATCAGTGCGCTAAATCCAAGTGTTTCTACTTGTTTGGCAATTGCTGCCAACTGGTCATGCGTTGCTTTTTGTAGGGTATTTGTCGGAGTGTCACGATCGAGCGTGTAGATCATCACCTGATTGGGTTTTATCTTTTCAAGCGCTTTCAACCATGCTGCAATTTCATCGGGCGTTGTGTTGTCTATTGTTTTTCCGTCAACGATTCCGTGTAAAAAAAGCGTTTGAATGATAACGTTTCCTTCAAATTTTGTCAAATGATCGATCAGCCATGCCGCCGTGATTGCGGTTGACCCGGGTTGATTGAGCAATTGAATAGTTTCATCAAAAGCGGAGTCAAGTTTCAATATGTTGTTGTCAACTTTGTTGAGCGCCACAAAAACTGCCGGTTTGTCAATTTGGGTGCTGTTGGATAACACGCTGATTTTTACATTTGGATAAAATTCGTCGCGTGCGGCAAGGGTATCATCAATGATTCCTGCAAAATCTTTGTGAATGGTTGGTTCTCCATTACCGGCGAAGGTTATGACATCTAGCGGCTCATGGTTTGCCTTCATCCCCGATAGCGTCGCAATCAGTTCTGCCTTTACCTCGTCGCGGGTAGGGATATGCGCTTCTTTGGGTGCGAAATTGAAGCCGCATTCGCAATAAACGCAATTAAACGAACAAACCTTGGCATTTGTCGGCAAAAGATTTATTCCTAGCGATATGCCGAGTCGTCGGCTTTTGACGGGGCCAAAGATGATTTTGTCAAATAAAAACGTGGACATGTTATTTTTTTTGTTTTAGAATTTGCAAGCCTGATTGGTTGAGCGAGTCTGATTTGGCTAAAGCCATGATGAATTTCTTTTTATGATGAATGGGATAAAGCCCAATCCTATTCATAAATCTGACTCAATAGATTGATCTTCTTTGTTGTCCCTTCCGA
>JAJZHJ010000288.1 GCA_021804525.1 Bacteroidota bacterium
TTTTCTGCCATTGAGAAGCAATGTGACTATACTTTTATGTATGACAATTCAATTGACGCTAATCAAAAAGTGACAATTGAAGCAAAACAAGAAAACCTATTAATCGTTTTACGAAAAGTGTTTGAAAAAACTCCCATTCGTTATGAAGTTGTTGGTAAGCAAATCATTTTGAAAGAGGGTGAACCTACATCTAGTATGACATTTTCCGGAAAGGTAGTCGATGTTCAAAATCAACCGCTGATCGGTGCATCGGTGGTAGTTAAAGGAACGGGCAAAGGTACCATTACCGATGTAAATGGAAATTTCAAATTGCCTGATATTGCCAAAAACACCAACTTGGTAGTATCGTATATTGGTTATAATACGAAGAATATTGTAGCCAATACTTCTTCTCAAACAATCACCTTGTATGAAAATAACAAGGAACTGAACGAGGTGGTAGTGGTAGGATATGGCGTTCAAAAAAAGAAGTTAATCACTGGAGCTACCGTTTCAGTGAGTGGGCAAGATCTGGAAAAGTTAAGCACAACCAATGCTTTACAAGCCATGCAAGGCCAAACGGCTGGTGTTAATATCACCACAACTTCCGGACAACCCGGTGGAGGAATCAAAGTGAATATTCGTGGTGTTGGTACTATTGGGAATTCCAGTCCTACTTACGTTGTGGATGGAGTAATCACAGGAGATATCAGTTATTTGAATAATGCTGATATTGCTTCTATAGACGTATTGAAAGATGCAGCTTCTGCTGCCATTTATGGTATTAATGGAGCCAATGGCGTTGTCTTGATTACCACTCGTGGTGGAAGTCTTAGCGCTAATGGCGCTCCCAAATCCCAAATTTCGTTTGACTCATATTATGGATGGCAAAGTGCAGCTAGAAAAACAAATATGCTCAATGCGCAGGAATACGCCACCTTGCAAAATGAAGCTTCCATTAATTCCGGTGGAACTCCCTTTTTTACTCAATCACAAATTAATGCCATGGGAGCTGGTACTAGTTGGTTAGATGAGATGTTATCTAAAAATGTACCTACACAAAACTACAACATTGCTGCTAATGGAGGAAATGCTGCTTCTGTGTATTCGATGGCATTTTCCTACACAGAGCAAGGGGGTATTATTGGTGGAACAAATCTATCCGATTATCAACGATATAACTTTCGGGTCAATACTGAACATAGAATGTATGGTGATTTCCTGAAGCTGGGAGAACATTTTACATACTCACACATTAATCAAAAAGGGATTCAGGACCAAGGTCAGTATAATAACTCATTACGTGGTGCCTTGGAAACGAGTCCTTTCTTAGCTATGTATGATGCTAACGGCAACTATTTGAATAGTTCCAATTCTACCTTCTATAACGGAGGAAGTTGGGATAATGGGGAATCCAATCCATATGCTATGATGCAACTTACAAATCAAAATAACACGAACTCTGACAAATTATTGGGAGACGTGTATGCCGATTTTCATCCTATTAAATCCTTACATATTCGATCAACATTCGGGTTGGAATATGATGGGAGCGCATATCATAGCTATACCCCTACCTATGCTCTCTCAGCCTACGCGATTAACACGGCAGAATCAATTTCCCAGTCGTCTTCTGTGGGTTATACCTGGAACTGGGATAATACAGCAAACTACCTGTTCAAAATAAACAAGAACCATTTTGATGTGTTGGTCGGAAATTCAATTCGCCAATATACCGGAAGTTGGTTAAATGGATACAATCAGGGAGCTACGTTGTTTGGAAATTTACAAAATGCATATCTCAGTAACTCGTCAATCTCTTCGGTTGCGTCTTCATCCACAGCACAAGTTGTAACAAATTCAATGACGTTGACGGGGAATGCTAATCCTATCGTTGCACATTCATCCTTCTTTGGCCGGATTAATTATGATTACAACGAAACCTACTTAGCAACGGCAGTTTTGCGTGCTGATGGTTCGACTATGTTTGGTAAAGGGTATCAATGGGGTGAATTTCCTTCATTTTCAGCAGGTTGGGTTATGACAAATGAAAAATTCATGGCTCCTGCCAAAAATTGGTTGGATTTCTTGAAATTGCGTGGCAGTTGGGGTATTAATGGAAACGATAATATCGCAACAACTTTTGCCTATCAATCGCTTATTGCTCTGACGAATGCCACGTACAATTTAGGGGGAACCGATATTCCGGGTTCATATCCGTCCACCATTGGAACTCCGAACTTAAAGTGGGAGACATCACAACAGCTTGATTTTGGTTTCGATGCGCGCATCATAGGAAAACTGAATGCAAATTTCGATTGGTACAATAAAACAACCAAAAATTGGTTGGTACAAGCGCCTCTGCTTGCCACCGCTGGCGTGTCAACTGCTCCATATATTAATGGCGGTGATGTGACGAACAAAGGGGTGGAAGTTCAATTGTCATACAACGATCGTATAGGTAAAGATTTTCATTACACCATTACAGGGACTTACAGTTACAACAGAAACAATGTAACCAGTATTCCTACTGTAGATGGAATTATTCATGGAGGCACCAATATTTTGTTCGACAACGCACCCGAATTCTTCCGCGCTCAAGCTGGACACCCCATCGGTTATTTTTGGGGATATAAAACAGCAGGAATATTCCAATCGGAAGCTGATGTGCTTGCCTGGAGAGGTAAAAACGGACAAGTACTCCAGCCTAATGCACAGCCAGGTGACGTGAAATATGTGGACGTTAATGGAGATGGCGTGATTAATGCAAGCGACAAGACTGATATCGGTGATCCAAATCCGCATCATTTATTTGGGGCAAGCTTCTCATGCACCTATAAAAACTTTGATTTTTCAGTAGATGCAAGTGGCGTTGCAGGTAATAAAATTGTACAATCCTATCGCAATATTGCCAATCACTATGGTAACTGGACAACCGCAATTCTGGATCGCTGGCATGGAGCTGGCACGTCCAATACAATGCCTCGTGTAACGTTAGATAATAGCAACTGGGTGAATTTCTCCGATCTTTACATTCAGGATGGTTCCTACCTACGCATCAACAACGTAACGTTGGGGTATGACTTTGCAAAATTGATTAATTTCAAATACATCAGTCAATGTCGTTTGTATGGATCTGTTGAAAATCTCTTCACCTTCACAAAGTATAATGGAATGGATCCCGAAGTTGGCTTTAACACTCAAGGCGCTAACTCTAACTACACTTTCGGACAAGGGGTTGATGTTGGATTCTATCCTCGTCCTAGAACCTATTTAATTGGTCTTAGTGTTAAATTTTAAATGAGAAACAAAAATATGAAAACATATAAGATTTTTATTGTCGCAATTACTGCAATAGTCTTAAGCTCATGCACTAATTTTTTGACCACACAATTAACAAACTCAAAGACCAGTGACAGCTATTATCAAACACCTTCGGATGCAGCTACTGCTTTAGTTGGTTGTTATAATGGGCTGGACTTGATCTGGAGTTCAGGGGTTGCAATGCCGCTTATGGCTGAAGTAGAATCAGATAATTGTTTT
>JAJZHJ010000289.1 GCA_021804525.1 Bacteroidota bacterium
TGGTTATAAATCAGACAAAAATGGAGAAGTTGAGAATGGACAGCTCTATCCTTGGCCATCTTCGCAAATGCGCCGTCCTGACAAAAAATATGCCGGCGAATTTATGGCAAACTTTGCGCGTGGACGGGGAGACATGATGGGAGTTGCTCATAATTCTGACAAGGGAATTATTCCGATGCCGGTCAATTCCTTCTTCCCCAACAATTTTGGTTTGTATTGCATGGTTGGAAATGTAAATCAGTGGGTGTTGGATGTTTATCGCCCAATGAATGAAATAGAGACAAAAGGATATAATCCATATCGAGGTAACGTGTTTGAGCCTGTACGATTCAACCGAATGGGAGCGCAAAATGCTGCCGATTATAAAGTTGATTCGTTGGGCCGTTTACGCTATGTTGGAAAAGAGATAGATGATGTTCGTAATTACCGTGATGGGTCTATGGCTTCATCTGCTAATAGTGACACATGGACTGATTCTATTTC
Source organism: Bacteroidota bacterium (assembly GCA_021804525.1). GTDB lineage: Bacteria > Bacteroidota > Bacteroidia > Bacteroidales > Paludibacteraceae > Microbacter. The sequence continues at coordinate 484 of JAJZHJ010000289.1, forward strand.
AAAAGGGAATACCGCAACTGCGATGATGTATAGTCCTAAAGGTGATAAATTAGATGAATTAGCTCCTGCCATTTCTAATTATTCACGCGTTTACAAAGGAGGTTCATGGAAAGATAAACCTTATTGGTTAAATCCGTCAACACGCCGCTATTTAGATCAGAACAAGAGTGCTGATGACATTGGATTTCGCTGTGCAATGACTCGACTTGGATCTCCATTAAAATCAAAATAAATTCATGACTACAAAGCACTTATAAATTAAGTGCTTTGTTATTTTATAAAGAACATGGGAAAATTACAACGTACTAAAATTGTCGAAATCCTCTCTTCGGATGCATTCTTGTCACAACAACTCAATGTCCGTGGTTGGGTTAGAACTCGTCGTGGAAATAAACACATTAGCTTTATTGCTTTAAATGATGGATCAACCATTAAGAATCTTCAAATTGTGGTTGACATAGCTACCTTTGGTGATGAATTTCTAAAACCTATCACTACGGGAGCTTGCGTTAGTATCACTGGGTTGCTAGTAGTATCGCAAGGGCAAGGACAAACAGTGGAACTTCAGGCATCAGACATTGAAATTTATGGCACCGCCGACGCTGAATCGTATCCTTTACAAAAGAAAGGGCATTCACTCGAGTTTTTGCGTGAAATAGCGTATTTACGTCCCCGAACAAATACGTTTAGTGCTGTGTTACGTATTCGTCATGCAATGGCATTTGCCATTCATCAATATTTTAACGAAAAAGGATTCTTTTATCTACATACTCCTATTATTACAGGTTCCGATGCTGAAGGTGCCGGTGCGATGTTTCAGGTCACTACATTAGATTTGAATGATATGCCCAAAACACCTGATGGCAAAGTAAATTATGAAAATGACTTCTTTGGCAAACCAACCAATCTTACTGTTTCAGGTCAGTTGGAAGGTGAATTAGGCGCTTTGGCGTTGGGTAATATTTATACTTTTGGGCCAACCTTTAGAGCTGAAAACTCCAATACCCCTCGCCATTTAGCTGAGTTTTGGATGATTGAACCTGAAGCGGCCTTTTATGATATTTATGATAACATGGATTTGGCTGAAGACTTTCTAAAATCACTTATCCGATATGCCCTTGATCATTGTGCTGATGATTTGGATTTTCTTAATTCTATGTGGGATAAAGAATTGATTGACAGACTTAAATTTGTGGCTGAAAACGACTTTGTCAGGTTATCGTATACCGAAGGTGTAGATATATTGATGAATAGTGGAGAAAAATTTGAATTTCCGGTTTCATGGGGAGTAGACTTGCAATCGGAGCACGAACGTTATTTGGTTGAAAAACATTTCAAGAAACCAGTGATCTTAACTGATTACCCAAAAGAGATTAAAGCCTTTTACATGAAACAAAACGAAGATGGCAAAACCGTAAGAGCTATGGATGTTTTATTCCCTCGTATTGGTGAAATTATTGGAGGATCTCAACGGGAGGAGAATTATGATCGACTGCTTGATCGAATCAAAGAGTTGAATATTCCAATGAAAGATCTTTGGTGGTATCTTGAAACACGTAAATTTGGTACAGCGCCACATGCCGGATTTGGATTGGGCTTTGAACGTTTGTTGCTTTTTGTCACCGGCATGGGAAACATTCGAGATGTCATACCGTTCCCACGCACACCAAAAAACGCTGAATTTTGATATAAAAATAAATAAAAAACCATCGGTTACAAGCCGATGGTTTTTTATTTGATGGGATTTGATGTTTTGCTTATAACCAGCGAACATAGTTGAAATCCTGTCGATGCGGAAGTTCTTCATTTTTTGGAAACATTCTGAAACCATAGCGAAACGATCCTGCTTTGGTCAGTCGATATTCTAACTGAAATGTCAAACGTGTTCCTTCGGTTTTTACTATGTCAAATTCATCTGTATCGAGAATGTGATCTTCATTTTTCTGATCATCATGATAAGTAACTACCAATTCCACGCCAATGTCTTTACAATCAGTCGTTTTTACATCAAGAAGAACTGTAATTTGATGCTTACTGTTTACTGTAGAATCCTTGTAAAGTGATTCAGGAATATTCAACTCAAGCAATTCAATATTATCCCATGAAGCTGCCATTTTTTCTTTCCAAGCAACAAGTTCTTTTGCTTTCTTGAAATTGTCTGCCACCATGCGTGCATGACGAATACTTAGTTTCAAGTAAAAACGATTGATATAATCGTCCAACATTCTTTTTGTTGTGAAACGTGGTGCAATTTTAGCAATCGAGTTTTTAATGTATTCTATCCATTCTGGAGAGTATCCTTTACTGTTTTTTGCAAAATAGAGCGGGATAATTTCGTTTTCCAAGAGCGAGTAAATGGTTGCTGCATCCAATTGATCCTGGTAGGCTTCATTGTCATAAGTCTGCTTTTCCGTTAGCGCCCATCCTGCCCCTTGAATATAGCCTTCGAGCCACCATCCGTCTAGTACTGAGAAATTAAGGACTCCATTCATTTCTGCTTTTTGTCCCGAGGTTCCCGACGCTTCCAATGGTCGTGTAGGCGTGTTTAACCAGATATCGACACCGGAAATAAGCCGTTTGGCAAGTTGCATATCGTAATTTTCCAAAAAAATGATTTTTCCCTGAAATTCAGGCATACGCGAGATTTGGATAATTTTGCGAATTAATTCTTGCCCAGCTCCATCAGCTGGATGCGCTTTCCCTGTATAGATAAATTGAACTGGATAAAGTGGATTATTTACAATTTTCGCTAAACGCTCAATATCAGTAAATAAAAGTTGTGCGCGCTTGTAGGTTGCAAACCGCCTGCCAAATCCAATCATTAAAGCGTTTGGATTTATTTTTTCTAACGTGGAGACAATCATGGCGGGATCTCCTTGATTTTTTAACCAAGTATCATTGATCTGATTTTTGATATAGCTGATCAGTTTGTTTTTAAGTGTGGTGCGCGTTTTCCATATTTCCTCATCACTTACACTGTAGATACCTTCCCAGACTTTGAGATTAGATTGTTCTTTTCTAAATTTAGATGAA
>JAJZHJ010000290.1 GCA_021804525.1 Bacteroidota bacterium
GCTTTCCGCATGCAAAGCCAATTAGAGACCTTTTTTATGTCCATTCGCGGAATATTAGCAAGAAAGATGTGTGCGTGTAGTGACGTTCATGGCTGGAAGAATTCAATGATAAAGTCGATAACTCCACAAAAAAATGCTACTTTTGTACTCTTAATTCATCACTCATTGTCGTAACAATATGGATAAGAAGGAATTTTCTCGATTCTTGCATTTCTTTACGCATAGTTTATTGATTAAAAATCTTGTGCTTGCGTTTGCCATCTTGGTGCTTCTCTTCCTTTTAGTGCTTTTCTCGTTGAATATTTACACCCATCACGGACAAGCATTGGAGGTGCCTAATTTGGTTGGATTGCAATTGAACGATGCCTCGAAATTATTATCAAATAATGAGATGCAATATCAGGTCATTGACTCGGTATTTCAACCAAATATGCAGCCGGGAGTGATTGTTCAGCAGCAGCCGTCGCCGGGGTCATTCATTAAAAGTTATCGCGATGTTTATTTGACGATCAACTCAAGAAGACCGCCAGGCACAGCAATTCCCGATGTACGCGATATGTCGTTACGTCCAGCTCAGGCATTACTGGAGAATATGGGGATGCATGTAACTAGTGTGGAATATGTGCCTTCTGAATTTAGCAATCTGGTGAAAGATATTAAATACATGGGCAATATCTTAGCCCCGGGTCAGAAAATTCCTGCCGGAAGCAATGTGACATTGGTGGTCGGACGAAAAGCATTGCCTTCGGATGGACTGCAAGTGATGCCCGATTTGCACGCCATGAGTCTTCAGGAAGCAACTTCTGCGGTGAACAACGACATGTTGACATTGGGTGCTATCAAGTTTGACGAACAACCTGCGACCGATCAGGATAAGGCAAATTTTATAGTGTATCAGCAAGATCCTTTAGCCGGAGATTCAATACAAACCGGAAAAGCAGTGACCATCTGGTTGACAAGAAATATAGACAAAGTGAACCCCTCTGATTCATCTGCTGCGAAAGAAAAAAAAGCGGTGAAACCCAAGAAGAAAAAAGATATCGAAAAGTTCTTTTAATGACACGAAGTGTTACATTCACGCTATGATGTCGTTGTTTGAAGATGAACAAGAAGAGATCGACACTTGGAACGATAGTCCTGAGCCTCAACTCTATGAACATTTCAGATTTGTAGTCGACAAGGGACAAACGCCATTGCGTATTGACAAATTCCTGTTCGACCGGATTCAAAACGTGTCTCGTAATCGTATTCAGGAGGCTGCAGCGGCAGGCACCATTTTAGTCAGCGACATGCCGGTGAAAGCAAATTATCGGGTGAAACCCGGTGAAGTGATCACCATTGTAATGGCATATCCTCCTCACGAAGTTATTGTCACACCTGAACCAATTCCATTGAACATCGTGTATGAAGACAGTGATCTGCTGGTGGTCAACAAACCGGCCGGATTGGTCGTTCATCCTGGTCATGGCAACTATCACGGAACGCTGGTGAACGCATTGGCTTATTATCTGAAAGATGAACCATTATTTGATCCCAACGATCCTCGTCTGGGCTTGGTGCATCGCATCGATAAAGACACTTCCGGTTTATTAGTCATTGCAAAAAACGAAGTGGCTAAAACAAAACTTGCCGAGCAGTTTTTCCATAAAACTACAAAGCGACTCTATCATGCGCTTGTTTGGGGCATTATGGAACAAAATGAAGGTACAGTCGAGGGACACATTGGCCGGAGTTTGAAAGATCGGCAAATGATGACGGTTTTCCCTGATGGAGAGCATGGTAAAGCTGCTGTTACGCATTATCGTGTTCTGGAACGCTTGGGCTATGTCACGTTGGTGGAATGCCGTCTCGAAACCGGACGAACACATCAAATTCGTGCTCACATGAAATATATAGGGCACCCGCTGTTTAATGACGAACGGTATGGCGGGCATGAAATTCTGAGAGGCACCACTTTTGCAAAATACAAACAATTTGTGCTTCATTGCTTTGAAGCCTGCCCTCGGCAGGCGTTACACGCCAAAACGTTGGGTTTTGTTCATCCGCGTAGTGGAGAGACGCTCTATTTTGACAGTGATTTGCCGGCAGACATGCAGTCGTTACTGCAACGCTGGCGAGCTTATATTTCTTCACGCGACTGACATACAATCGATAAAAGGAGGTGATTATGCAGACAAAGAAACGTAAAATAATCAATGATCCTGTATTCGGATTTATCACGATTCCGACTGAAACGTTGTACGATATCATCCAACATCCTTACTTGCAGCGATTGACAAGGATAAAACAGTTGGGACTGTCATCTTTTGTATATCCCGGAACACAGCATACCCGTTTCCAACATTCTTTAGGAGCGATGTACCTGATGGGCGAAGCTATTCGTCAGTTGCGCTGGGTAGGTGCCACCATCACAGCCGAAGAGGAAGAGGCGGCTTTGGCGGCTATCTTGCTTCACGATATTGGTCATGCTCCCTTTTCGCACGTTCTCGAAAATAGTTTGGTTTCCGGCATAACGCACGAAGAAATCTCGCTGCTTATGATGCATGAAATCAGCCATGAGTTGAATGGTTGTTTACCGATGGCTATCTCTATTTTCGATGGATCATATCCGAGATATTTTCTTCACCAGTTAGTTTCAGGCCAATTGGATATGGATCGACTGGATTATTTGCGGCGCGATAGTTTTTATGCGGGTGTCACCGAAGGCTCCATCGGTTCGGCACAAATTATACGCATGCTCGATCTTTACAAAGAACGGCTTGTGGTACAGGAAAAAGGAGTCTATTCCATCGAAAAATTCTTATTGGCGAGACGTTTGATGTATTGGCAGGTTTATTTGCATAAAACGTCGATTGCAGCCGAACAACTGCTGATTCATATACTTTCGCGTGCAAAAGAATTGGCAATGACGGGTCACCAATTGTTTGCTTCTCCGGCTTTGCAATTCTTTCTCAATCGCCATATCACGAAAGATGCTTTTTATCATTCGCCGGAGGTGTTGCGTCATTATGCTTCTTTGGATGATAGCGACGTTGTTTCGGCTATCAAAGTGTGGATGGCATATCCTGACATTGTTTTGTCAACATTGAGCAATGCTTTTATTAATAGACGCTTGTATAAGGTTTCAGTACTTCGTCAACCATTATCGCACGAGGAGATTCAGCAATTGACTGTGCGCTATGCCACTCATTTTGGGGTGAATGACAAGGATGCCTCTTATTTTTGGGCGGAAGAAAAAGTGGCTAACGAAACCTACGTTGCTAACGATGATGGTATAAAGGTTAAGTTCAAAAATGGTGAACTGAAAGATATTACCGATGCTTCCGACATGTTTAACTTAGATATGTTGTCGAAGGAAGCCACTAAGTTGTATCTTTGTTATTTACCGTTGATTGACTGAACCGGCATTGATTGAATACGAATAGATATTACACAAAATATTAGAATACAACTTTTTATGAATACAAAAATAGCATTTATTACTGGAACAACTTCGGGATTTGGGGT
>JAJZHJ010000291.1 GCA_021804525.1 Bacteroidota bacterium
CGGCCTTTCATTTATCATCTTGGTGACTTTTTTGCGACGTTGGGGAAACGTGCGTGTTGCTTCAAAAGACCTAAAGGGAATGCGTTCCGTTTTTATTGGTTCTTTCTTTGGCCCTTTTGTAGGTGTAGCGCTTTCATTATATGCTATTCAACATACTTCCGCTGGAGTGGCAGCTACCTTAATCGGGTTAGTGCCTATTTTTATTATCGTGCCTTCTGCGATTATGTTTAAACAACGAATTACTCTTTTTCAAGTAGTTGGTGCATTTATCGGTGTGGGGGGCTGTATATTGCTTTTTTTGACTTAAAACCCAGTTTCATGGTGAATCAAAAAAATCCGTTAGCAACAAAGTTCTATCGGTCTCTAATAAATAAATTATTTTTGGATGAAAGATTCCATTGTAATATTGTGTGATGCTCGATCTTTTCCGGCACAAGCCTTTCGTTTGGCTCTGGAAATGGCGAAATCCTTTTATAAACCGCTTTGTTTACTTTCTTTGGCCTCGAATGTGAAAGATGTGAATGATATTGAATCCATTCATCTTCAGTGGAGGCAACAAAATGAATATCTCTTTTTGACGCATTGCGTCATGGGGCCATTGTCGGCTTTACCGACTATTTTAAGTGAAATGGAAGCTGCCATGCTGGTTATGTCCTTGATACAAAAAAAGCACTTTTATCATATTATGCCTTTGCTGCGGGCTTGTCGCGATTTGCGAATCCCCTATATTTTCACAAAAGAAGAAATCTCTCCGTCGTCGCTCAAGCGGTTGTTGGTGCCTGTTAGTTTTTTGCCTGAAGAAAAAGAGAAAGGAGTAATTGCTTCATCGTTTGTTCGTTTTCATGGATCATCTGTTAATTTCTTGTTAGCTAACGATTATGGAACTCGGGCAGCACGCAATTTGGATGCCATTCGAGACCTTTTCTCAAGACTCTCAGTCTCTTGTCAGGTCATTAAAGGGGAGAAAGATAGTTTTAATATTCAGCAAGAGGCCGTTAAGCGGGCTTCGGAAGGAGGGGCAGACGGCGTGATTTTAACTGCTTCCAGAGAATATGGAGTAGATGATTTGATCTTTGGCCCGCCGGAGCGCAAAATGATTGCTACAAGCAGGGTTCCACTATTGTTTCTCAATCCTCGATCTGATTTGTATGTTTTGTGCGGATGATTATGATATTGTTGCACTCAAAGGTCGAAAAATTCATCCTCATCTGGTGACTTCAAGTTAACGGATAAAGATGAATTAGCAGAAGAAATATGTGTTGTAATTGTGTTTTCACTTATTTATTGTACAAATAATTAAGTACAATGGCAAGGTGATCGCCGGCATCGGTTAAGCGACTTTCCAATAATGATATATAGCGATAGTCGTAGTTAAATGGATTTTTCAGTTGGCCAACTGAGCCATACACTTTCTGAGCTGCTTGGTAAGTCCCCCATGCCCAATCGAACACCATCGATGGCTTGAAGTGTGGCAAAGCGAAAGTGTGTGTTTTAAACAAATAGTCGGCATATTCCGTGTAGCTTAACTGTTGAAATTCAATTAATCCACTATCCCATAGTGAATGCAAATTGGTTTCTCTTCCCATCCATCGAATTTTAATCATATTCCCGCCTTTGTCTTCAGGATGCCCCATGTGTAATGGTTGGTGCATGTCGCCAATCAAATGAATCAACATTTTCAGGTTGTCAGCGTTGTCCGGTTTCTTTTTAAGTTCTGCAATAAGTTGTAAAACGCGATATACGACTTCGCCATTATCTAAAGTAATGGCTTGTTTGTTAAATTCTTCACGAGAAAGGCCTGCGGGTAAATCTTTGTAATGCCATGTGGCTGTGTAAGCCCAAACTGAGTCAGACTTGACAAAATCACCCCAATTAGAAACCATTGCCACACTGGCGTTATCTAATACTTGATTTAAGTTCTTGATTGCATGTTTTCCAAGATTCATCTCGGCAATTTTTCCGATGACACGATGGCCAGTCATGCCCCAGCTAAAAGCCATTTGCGGCATTATAAAGCCGACAAGGACCAATAAGAATGAAAGTGGTTTCTTCATAGTTGAGAATAAATGTTGCATTGTAATGAAAGGGTTACAAAAATAGCTATTTTTACATCGTGAAACAGGAATGAAGAAATTCTGCAAGTTAAAAAAAAATAATCGCTGTAACCTTTTTCTGGCGTATTCGTCATCTATTATGTAATGGATTTACACCAATTTGAAATAAAAATCCTACCGCTAAAAAATAACATTTATCGATTAGCAAAAGCCCTGCTTGGCAATGCAACGTATGCAGAAGATGCAGTGCAGGATATTTATTTGAAATTGTGGGCGCAAAGAGATCAAATTGAGAAAGCTGAAAATGTCAGGGCTTTTTGTTTGCAATTAGCACGAAATCATTGTTTGGATCAATTGAGGATTCTAAAAAGAAATGATTTTCAAGAAATAACTGATGACAACTTCTCTTCGGAACGATCTCCTTACGAACAAGTTGAGCAGCAAGATTTGGTAGATAGGATAAAACAATTGATGACTTTATTGCCAGAACAGCAACGGACAGTCATCCATCTGCGTGACGTTGAAGATTTAGAGTTTGATGAAATAGCCCAGATTACAGGATTAACAGAAAATGCGATTAAAGTCAATCTTTCACGGGCGAGGCAACGTATAAGAGAGTTAATTAATGGAAAACGAATATGAACAACGTTGAAACACTTTTGCAAAAATATTTTGATGCAGAAACTTCTTTGCAGGAAGAGGCGTTGTTGAAAAATTATTTTTTGACAAACGAATTACCTCCATCATTGGAAAAATACCGCTATTTGTTTGTTAATCTACGTGATCAGCATAATGAAAGTTTATCAAATCAACATTTTGAGAGGACTCTTCTCGCAAAATTGACACATAAACGCCATTCATTTGTACATCATCTTGTATTGTGGAGTTCGGCCGCCGCTGCATCACTTTTCCTTACTTTGGGGACTGTTTATTACCTTGAACGTCAAAATAATTATATGATTGTCAATGGTCAGCGTATCAACGACCCTGAAAAAGCGTTAATGATGGCTGCTGCAAAGCTTCACTTGGTAACGGGGAATTTCAATACAGGCCTTGCTCAAGTTGAGAAATTTGGCCGTGTCGGAAAGCATTTAAGCCTTGTTTCTCTTTTTCAAAAACATGATTCACTTTCAAACGATTCTTCAACAATAAACGAAACGATATCTAAGAATGAAAACTAAGCTTATTTTGGTACTGTTAATGTTAGCATCATTAACAGCAAACGCTCAAACAATTGACAAACTGATAGATAAATATTCAAACGACAAAGATTGTGAGTATGTCTCCATTCAAAAAGGATTGTTTAATTTGACGCAATGGCTTGGAGGCGCTAATATTGACAAAGAAACAAAAGAGGTGTTGTCACGCATCAAGACGATGAAGATTCTAACTATTAATCTTGATAATAAAGCTGCATTACGACGGAACTTTCAAGTGGAATTAGATAAAGTT
>JAJZHJ010000292.1 GCA_021804525.1 Bacteroidota bacterium
TAGGACGACCGCTCAGCCTTCCCTGCTTTCGCTGTTTTTCAATAATTGAGTTTGGCTCTTGTGCATGTGTTATTTCCTGGCAAATACAAAATAAAACAGAAAAGGCTGTCTCAAAAATAAATTGAGGCAGCCTTTCCCATCATTCAATAGAGCTAAGACTTAAACCACATAGGTTGTTGAGGCGGTGTCGCCCCCTTTACCTGTCCAATTGGTATGGAAAAATTGGCCGCGTGGTTGGTCAATGCGTTCGTATGTGTGGGCACCAAAATAGTCACGTTGAGCTTGTAAGAGGTTTGCCGGCAACCGTTCTGTGCGTAATCCGTCGAAATAACAAAGAGCTGCCGTTAAAGCAGGAACAGGAATCCCGTTGGTCAACGCTGAAGCACATACACGTCTCCAGCCGGCTTGTGCTGTTTCAACGATATTTTTGAAATGTGGATCAAAGAGCAAGTGTTCAAGATTTGGGTTTTTGTCGAATGCCTTTTTGATATCACCCAGAAAAATAGAGCGGATAATACATCCACCACGCCACATCAGAGCGATGCCACCGTAATTTAGATTCCATCCGTACTCTTTGGCTGCTTCCATCATCAGGTTATAGCCTTGTGCGTACGAAATGATTTTTGCGCCGAACAAGGCATCTTTCAAGTCATCAATCATTTGTTTTTTGTCGCCTGTGAAGGTTATTTTTGGCCCGTCAAGCAGCTTGGATGCTTCGACACGAAGATCTTTTTGTGCCGACAGACAACGTGAAAATACCGATTCACCGATCAAGGTGAGTGGAATTCCTAAATCAAGCGCGCTTACGGCTGTCCATTTTCCGGTACCTTTCTGTCCGGCAGTGTCGAGGATTTTCTCAACCAATGGTTCTCCCTTTTCATCTTTGTAAGCTAAAATATCACGGGTTATTTCAATTAGGTACGAATCCAAATCGCCTTCGTTCCATGTTTTAAATACTTCATGCATTTCATCATCACTCATTCCAAGCATGTCTTTCATTACTTGATATGCTTCGTTGATAATCTGCATGTCACCGTATTCGATGCCATTGTGCACCATTTTTACAAAATGACCTGCGCCACCTTCACCGACCCAATCACAGCAAGGTGTCCCATCTTCCACTTTGGCAGCAACCGCTTGAAATATTTCTTTTACAGCCGGCCAGGCAGCAGGTGATCCACCGGGCATTAATGAGGGACCTAATAAAGCGCCTTCTTCTCCACCCGAAACGCCCGTGCCTATAAAGAGCAATCCTTTGCTTTCGACATATTTGGTACGACGAATCGTGTCAGGGAAGTGTGAATTGCCACCATCGATAATGATATCACCCGGCTCCAAATGCGGAATGAGTAGCTCAATGAAATCATCAACAGGTTTTCCTGCCTTCACGAGCATCATCACCTTACGTGGTCTTTCGAGCGAAGCACAGAGTTCTTCGATGGAATGTGTTCCGATGAAATTTTTTCCTGCACCGCGATTTGCCATAAAATGGTCGACACGTTCGGTGGTGCGATTGAAAACAGCTACCGTGTATCCTTTGCTTTCCATGTTCAACACAAGGTTTTCACCCATAACGGCTAACCCGATTAGTCCAATATCTGCCTTTTTTTTCATAAATAATTGATGATTAATTAAATGGTTTATTCTTTATTTTCTTGCGAATAGTCAATTCTAAATCCAATCTCTTTGAGTTTCTCCAATGTCTCTATTTGAATGTTCTTGGCCATAATAGTATAAGCCGGGAATTCTCGTCGGGTGGGATAGTCGCCGCGAAGTTGTTCAAAGAGTGTGGTGTTGTTTCGGAAAACTGCATCGTCTTGTCTAATGTCGTACGTGGCAAGAATAGCCATAGCGATGATTTCATGCTCATTGAGTCCCGCTCCGTTTATATCGATAACCGGGTTTTTGGGTAATTCCACGCCTGTCGGTTGCCAATTGTCACATCCAAGATGGAAGAATTTACTGATAGCTTGAACGCTCATTTGTGTTCCCAAGGCCTTGCCGTCTTTGGAATAACCTGCAATATGTGGCGTAGCTAGCTCTGTCATGGCTAATAATTCCAGATCAATGTTGGGTTCGTTTTCCCAACAATCGCACACAAAAGCAGCGATTCGACCTGTTTTAATAGCGCTTTTTACAGCATCGGTTTTAACTACTTCGCCACGGCATGAGTTTATGAGGATTGGCTTTCTTTTCAGAGTTGAAAAAAACACTTCGTCTGCTAGATGGAAAGTAGCGTCCTCTCCTTTCATGTTCAATGGTACATGCAACGAAATGATGTCTGACTGTTCAATAATTTGTTTTAAACTAACAAAAGCTGCTGACCCTTCGACGCGTTCGCGAGGTGGGTCATTGAGCAGAACTTTTATCCCAAGTAAGTTGCCAAGACGGGCTATTTTACTTCCTACATTGCCAACGCCAACCACCCCCATCGTTACATCCGTCAATGAGATGTGTTTTCTTTCTGCCAGCACCATTAAGGTAGAGGCAATGTACTGCTCTACCGATTTCGAGTTGCATCCCGGAGCATTTGTCCATTGAATGCCATTTTCAGCGCAATACTCGGTATCTATATGGTCAAATCCAATGGTGGCTGTGGCAATAAATTTCACTGTCGATCCTGCCAAAAGTTTTTTATTACAAATGGTTCGGGTTCGAGTAACTATGGCGTCAGCATCTTTCACCACTTCGGGGGTTGTTTTCGCCCCAGGCAAGTAAATCACTTCTGCCACATCTTCAAATGCCCCCCGAATGTAGGGGATCTTATCGTCAATAATGATTTTCATAAATCCTTTGGCCATTTTATATTTGAGTGAAATAGTAAATGGTAAATGCAGAAATAGTATATTTAATTAGTATTCAAATCGATCCCTAAAAGCCCACAACCCTAAAGCTGGATTGGAGATGTAGAAAATTTCTTCACCGTTTAGCATTTGGTTATATCCTTCTTTCAATGTGTCAAAACCATATTTTTCTTTTATTTCGTCAATGTCACCGTAGTTGAAGCCCACGCTTTCAATTTCTGTTTTTGTTAAATTATTAGCTCCTTTCCCGGGGCAATAGGTGATGCTGAAACGACCTTCGGATGAACCGTGAATCAGGTGAGCGGCTGCACTCAGATTGTTGCGCAACTCTTCGTTTTCGTCGCAGGCTTTGAGTGTGGCCGGTGTCCCCAAATAACCGTATTTTCGAATCAACCGATCGATTTCTTTGTCTTCACCAAACTCTTTCAGCGCAGGAGCAATCACAATCAGCTCACCACCATCATCAATCGCCATCCTCGTTCTGTAAATGGATTTATTGCCTAACCACGTGCTTTTGAACTCAGTAGGGTCAAGATAAACAACCACTTTTTTCAAAGGTTTGTCGAGCATTTCAAAATTTACCTGAAGTGCTAATTTAGCTGCTTTATCGAAAACTTCAAAATCATCGCCGATAAATAATCCGCGGCATTTAATTTTCCCGTCGCTTTTATCCAATCCGACGACGGTTTGTAC
>JAJZHJ010000293.1 GCA_021804525.1 Bacteroidota bacterium
CAAGAACTAAAAGTTTTGCAACATCATTTACACTCTTGATACAACTTCTGTAGAAAATGATTCAAATTATCGCAAGATGTCGTTTTAACGCTGATGCCACTCAATTTTAACATACTATTTCTGAGCCTTTTCTGAAGAATATCATTCACTAATGATGAAAGGTTATGCTGCTTTGAGGATATTCCGGTAATATTAACCGTATATGCTGTTGTATATCGAACAACACAATCGGCTAACAAAATTACCGTTTTTGAAGTTACTCCTTGAATGCATCTATATAGATCTTATCCGCCCGAATAATTCGGATTAAACTGACTAAATAAATTCAGGCCATTAGATATCAAAGCTAATTTATTTATTTTTGTGACTATTTATATCTCACAAAATTCAATATTGAGTTCATACACCTATTTTTGTCCCATGAAGTATTGAAGACAACTTCTTTTTGTGCGTTCCGGTATCTTTTTTGCCCATTTTGAGCGTTCATTTATACTTTTCAAGCCATTTTCCAAAACTTCAGGTAGTTTTTTGAAAACTTCAAGAACATTTGGAGAAAACTTCAGGTACTTTTGCGAAAACTTCAGGTAGTTTTGGGAGTCAAAACGCAAAAAAACACCCCCAAATGTCCGCTAAACATTTGGAGGTGCTTCTAATAAGGCTATTGATTACTGTAATAATTGAACAGGTAGGCAAGTAGCCTTTAGGAATACCATCAAGCGGGTTCTTGACTTAAGGTGTACTTTACAGTCGCCAACCGTTCTTGAATGGGTTTTCCCGGGCGAAACTTCACGTGAACTTTTTTTACCTGCGATCGTGAAATTTCATCTGCCGTGTCAACACCCTGACTGTTGAGTCCTAACTGAAACGAACCAAAGCTGCCGAAACGCACAATTTTACCATCCATCAATTGCGTTGTCATCTCCTTGGTAAGTGCCGTTAGCGCAGCCAAAACATCGACATCTGTCAACGTGCAACGATCTGAAATAACTTCAGACAACTTTTCGAGCGTTACTTCACCTCCATTTTTAGGTGTTACGTAAAACTTCTTTGCTGCATTTGCATCCAATGGGTTTGGACGCTGAACCATTTTTAATGTTATCATCTAACTGATTTTTAATGTGCTGCTTCGTTGCAACACGCTGCAAAAGTAGTTTTTGAAGCAACGAAAAAAAAAGACATAAGATATGTAAAATCGGAACTGAAGCGATTATTATATAAACATCTGACTATTTGTGATATACAAAATATAAAACCGTCAATAACGAACAATTGCAATTTTTGAAGTAATTATCGATGAGAAGTAGCGACAAAACGTTAATAAAAAGATTCTGATGACCTTTGAATAGAAATGGGTTTTAACCCCATCTACAATAAAGAGGTAAAACGATATGGCATTAGCCAAACAGTAATCATATAAAGCATTGAAAATTAACGAGATTTGGCTATAGTCAATTTATGGGTAGTTATTCTTGGTTCCACCAGTTAACACTGAAAGCAATTAAACTCATAAGATACACAGAAACGACAAGGTATCTAAATGAATTAAATATTTGCGTTATTTGCGTTATTTGTGAGATTTGTGAGATTTGTGAGATTTGCGTTATTTGCACTTTAAGACGAAACAGGCCTTGAAGTCGAAAAATATATTCGACATTTTATAATAGTTTAATATTTATGTTCCTTGACAACACATTCTCCGTTTCTCTGTTTTAGGCAAAAGAAGCAGCGGTAAGTGGCTACAATAATGGAGATTGCAAGTTCATCCCTGCGGTGCTGACGACAGAATGTAGTTGGTAAAATGGTGAGTGCAGAGGGAGATTAAAAGAATACACTTACTTTAATCTTATCCTTAAATATGCAGAAAGCTCTTTCTGAAGCGCTACCGTCGGGAGGAACGTATCTTTTAGAGAAAAGACAACAAGTAGCTTTTATACTTTCTCCCACAAATGAACTGCGCCATGCAGCAATACCAAAACTTATTGATTCATTGATTCTTAGAATATAGCTCCGATAATTTGATTAAAAAATTACGTGCTAGTTATTTCGGATTCAGGTGGTCACTATTCTCCGGATTATTCAGTATTATAAAGGGCGAGGTATCTATTCTCAAAAAATCAAAGACAACTTTGTAAACAAACATAACCATGTTAACATCATTGGGAAACAAGCGTAGTAACACTATTTGCTAAAAGCGTAATCTTAATGCTCGCACCAGAAGAAGGCTGATTATCTGCCGCAAGATTAGAAGAGTTTGTTGTTACATAGCGATTGAATCCGGTAACGGTTATGCCACTCCAGTTAAATGGCTGATCCACGTCAAATGCGTTCTGGTTAATAGCAACCACAACCAACTTCGAATCGTTTTTATAAGCTGTTATATATACCCCGCTCATTGGATTGGCAGTGCATGCTATTCTCGAATATCCTGGACGTATATACCTTGCAAACTGAGCTGTAACGTAACCCAGCTTTGTAATATTACCACTCTCGTCGATAAACCCATAACTTCTTCTAATATACCACCAGACATAAGCAGACCAACCTGCACTCATACAATCATTTATTTCTTTTGCGGCTGTCATCGCATTGCTCCAGTCATTGCCGCTAACAGATGAATTGGTAAAATGCTCGGTCATCCAAACCTCTTTCCCAATATTTCCCAAATTATAAGGAGTTGCTCCGTAAATATGACCGCAAACAAAGCTTGTCTTCGATGTAGCTGTAGCATTGCTTAAATAGGTATTGATAAAGGACTGATCCATATTAAAAGGCTCCGGAGCCATGATCGGAGCGCCACAAGATGATCCGTAAGCAGCAACAAAATTAGCCACCTCGGTTGCTGTGGCATGCATCCATCCGGAAGAAGCATAATTAGGTTCATTCCAAGGGCTAATTGCATAAACACCACCAACAGCTGTATTGTAGGATTTTAAATATGCAGCATAGGATGCATATGAACTGGTTTTCAGCGTCAGATTACTCATCATGGAATCCGGCGCATTCCATGCCGTTGCGATAACTTTTGCCCCATAACTTTTTGCTGCATCAATGGTCGGTATCTCTGCAGCGAAATTACTGCTACTGGTCGGAACCATTACTCGAAGGATACTCAGACCGATACCATCGGACGTTGAAAAGGCTTTGACTCTTTGATCGCTTGTCAAATCAGCCTCCCATGCCAAGATACTCGCTCCACCAAAGCCTTGTATAGTTTGCCAAACGGTATCCGCATTGATTACTACGGGCAAGCTCAACACATCAGAGATAGCTGATTGATTATTAATTATTGAAGATTCTTTTGAACAGCTAATAAGTATTGCTATTAGTATTACACGTAAGGTTACTATTTTTTTCATCATATATAGTCGATTATTCTGTCCGGACAGAACTCTTCCACAAAATCATAATTGGCTGTATGAATAAATAATATAGGTTCGTTTTTAATCCTGCTTTTATAAAAGCGTCATTGTCCCGATCTGTAACTTTC
>JAJZHJ010000294.1 GCA_021804525.1 Bacteroidota bacterium
GAAAAGCTCTTGGTAAACATGATCGCGTACTGGCTTGGGAGAGAGTACCAGGTCGTGCATACCATCGTGTATTTCAATGATCTGAACATTCGTTGCAATATTAGCTGCGTATTTTTTTATATTTTTTACATTGAGAACGGCATCGGCTTTGAAAAGGTCGTTTGTCCATTTTTGAGGGTGAATTGAGCGATCGGAAATCATTACCAGCACAGGTTTCTTAATCTGTAATCCATTTTGAACACGCTTAATAGCATCGTACATGGCGCTGATCCAGCCGTATGTCATTACCGGTACTTGAAGCATTTTCCATTCCAAATTATAATTCCATTCGCCGTGAAAATTCTTATTCAGGCTTTCTCCATAAAGGGAGTAATCTTCTCCTTGTCTTGTCTTTTCAGGATGTCTTTCTCCTTCACTTGCCGCAATAGGTAGTATCGTAGCACGAACTATTGGGCTGACATTCCAATCGAAAAATGGACTGTTCAGAAACAATGCATCAAAATTTTCTTTTCCAATGCGATCTTGCGCATACACTGAGACAACCAGTCCCCCCATTGAGTGACCACTTAAAAGCACCCAATGATTCTTTTCCTGATGAATAATTTGCAATGCTTCGTCAATTTCCCCATAATATTCCACCACGTTGCGAACATCGAACTTGATTTGTCCGGGTAAGATGGAGCGACCACATTTTCGTAAGTCGAGCGCGTAAAAGTTGTATCCGTGCTTGATATATTCTTCGGCCATCTCTTTTTGGAAAAAATAATCATCATATCCATGAATATAAAGTACTGCCTTGTGAACTGTTGTGTCCGGTGATAATTTTCGGATTAGTGTAGCCACCACCGGCCCGTTGTAATCAAGTCCCATGTCGAGGGTGGTTTTTTGAAATCCATCCCCTAAAATGTCGGGAACATACGTGTGTTTTATTTGCGAAAATGCTGTGAATGTAATAAATAAGACAAACAGAAAAGCCGTTAATTTTTTCATGTCAATTGGGTCTGATTGTGAAGATGGAGATTTTATTTCAAATGGCAATGTTGCCGTCTTTATCGTAAATCGATTTTCAAAGATAGATAAAAAGAGTAGAATGTGAATGGTAAAAATTGTTGGTGTTTGTTGAAAAAGAGCGGTCATTCAATACATTATTTACAGTGACTATGTTATTTACTCCCGTTTTGGATGTGTTGCCTTTGGAATTGAAGTGGTTGTAAAACTAACGATATAAGAAATTGAAAGAGTGTTTGTAAATATCGGATATGCAGTCCATAAGTTTTTGTACCTTTGTTTCTGTGTCATCATATTAGGGGTGTCATCATCTAATCAAATTGTATGATCGATCGTTTTCTATATTCTAAAATCATTGCTCAGTTAAGGTTTGAACCTACTGAGCAGCAGCAGTTACTAATTGAACACTTGTCGAAATTTTTGGTTTCACAGCAACGTGATAAAACGTTTTTACTCAAAGGCTATGCAGGTACGGGGAAAACATCGGTGGTAAGTGCTTTGGTCAAATCGCTTGTTGAGTTAGAACAAAAAGTGGTGTTGTTGGCTCCTACAGGACGTGCCGCCAAAGTGTTGTCTCATTATTCAGGACAACCGGCAAAAACGATTCATAAACATATTTACCGCCAGAAATCGGCGGCTGATGTGTCGTTTGTTTTAGATAACAATCTTCATCCTCACACGTTGTTTATTGTGGATGAAGCCTCAATGATTGCCAACTATGCGGGCGATGGAATGTTGTTTGGTTCCGGTCAATTGCTTGATGATTTGATGCACTTTGTGTTTAGTGCTGAAGGGTGTAGTTTGATTTTATTAGGTGATACTGCCCAACTACCGCCTGTGATGCAGCCTTTTAGTCCAGCTTTGGAGGCAAGCAAGCTGGAAAGTTATGGACTGCATGTTACTGAGTTTACTTTAACGCAAGTGGTGCGTCAAGCTATCGAGAGCGGCATTTTGTTCAATGCAACCTTGTTGCGTCAGGTTGTCGATCGTGATCTTTGGCCGACGACACCTCAATTTCAACTTTCGTTTATTGATGTAAAGCGCTTGCCGGGGGATGAGTTAATTGATACTATTCAATCTGCCTATTCGCAGCATGGCATGGAGGAGGCGATTGTCATCACACGTTCCAACAAACGGGCAAATTTATACAATAATGGCATTCGTGGTCGTGTGTTACAGAAAGAAGAAGAGATATCTTCCGGCGATTTGTTGATGGTAGTCAAAAATAATTACTACTGGAGCAAGCCGTATGCCGAACTCGATTTTATTGCCAATGGTGATATTGTTGAAGTGTCGAGAATTTTACGACATCACGAAATGTATGGTTTTCGCTTTGTCGATGTGTTGGTGCGTTTTCTCGATTATGAATGTGAAATGGAAGCACGTTTTTTGTTGGATATGTTGCAAGCTGATTCTCCGGCGCGGGTAGATGAAATAAACCGACAGTTATTCCAGGCAGTGAGTGAAGATTATGCTGAAATCGGCAACCGGCGTGAGCGGGCAAAACAGATGCAACAGAATCCCTATTTAAATGCATTACAAGTCAAGTTTGCGTATGCTGTTACGTGTCATAAAGCACAAGGCGGACAATGGCAAACGGTTTTTATCGATCAAGGTATGATGGCCGACGATCAATTGGATGCTGATTATTATCGTTGGCTTTACACAGCTTTCACGCGTGCTACGGGAATGGTCTATTTAGTCAATTTTCCTGATCACTTTTTTGCTTTTTCAGATGGAAACAAGTGAAATTCATATTGTACAATTGTTTCCCAACGATTTGCTCGGGGAGATACAAGACGTTCCCAATCGGTTTTATTCGGTAGGGATTCATCCTTGTCAGATCAATGACTACTATAAACCTTTTGTTGAGCGACTTCGTTTTTTTGTATTGAACCCTTCTGTTGTTGCCATTGGAGAAGCCGGCCTCGATAAATTGTGTTCAACAGATTTTGACGTACAAAAAACTGTCTTTATCGAAATGGTTTTGTTGGCGGAGCAGGTCCAAAAACCGTTGATCATTCATTGTGTGAAGGCTTGGCAGGAAATCATTGCATTGCACAAAACGCTTCATCCTTCAGTTCCATGGATGATTCATGGATTTCGTGGCAAACCGGAATTGGCTCAGTCACTTCTCAATCAAGGTTTTTATCTGTCCTATGGAGCTAAATTCAATCCTGATGCGCTTCGTGTAACTCCTTTTGATCGTCTTTGCATTGAAACCGACGAAAGTGCTGTTGCCATTGAAACGCTATACCATAAAATTGCTTTTCAAAAGCATGTTCTTTTTTCTGTAGTTCTCAAGCGGGCTAATGCCTTGTTTCTGCATTTAGACAGTGATCATGCATCTCCTTATATTGACGCACACACGCATTGTAGACAGGATTAGATGGTTTATGATCAATTCGTTTACCCGAAGTTTTGGGAATCCATGAATGTCCTGTTAGGAACAACATTGTGGGAGTAGCT
>JAJZHJ010000295.1 GCA_021804525.1 Bacteroidota bacterium
ACTTCCATGTTGATTGCCACGCGGTCCCTGAAATGCAAAGAAAGCATCGGGTTCTACAGCATCTCCTGAACTTGTCCCAAAGTCAGTGTATTGCAATTCAAAGAGTGATTCGTTACACATCTTCCCTGGCTTTTTGAACAACTGATAATAATCAGGATACAAACTAAATTTGTTACTGTTGATAATATCGTTCGTCGTGCTCAGAACCGTTTGCCAATAAGAACTTGCATTGTCGTTTCCGGCTAAATCAGCATTCACAATGGCTTTCAACATATCAGCTGAATACTTCGTAACAGCCCCAAAGTGAATGGATTGATTGGGCCTCGCATCTTCCAGATTGGCAATACAGAAGTCCATTTCACTACTGATCCACGTCAAAACATCCTTTGTCGAACTCTTTCCAATGGTTTGAAGCTGCGAATTATCCGTTAAAATAGGAATTTGTCCAAAAACACGATAAAGCATCAAATGAGCAAAAGCCCTGATGAAACGCACTTCGCCCTGATATTGTAGATTTAATTTTTGATTCACGGCATCACTTGCAGGAATATGAGCAGCAAATTTGCTCAGCTCAAGCAACGCTCCATTACAATCCTGAATTAAACCGTAATAGTCGTTGAAGTAATTGTTTGTCCCCCAGAAATTAATAATATCAGCATAACCATAATGGAAATTTTTTATGTCTGTAAGTTGTGCCTGATCACTTGCTGAAGAACCCTTATCGATATCGTCTCCTCTCACCGATCTGATTCCCAAATCCATCCAATGCACTAATCCCGGATTCGCACTTTCAGCTATCCGATAAACACCTGAAACAGGTTCGTACATATTGCTCAATTGTGTATAATCAATGCCGGATACGGGCACTGTGTTTTCAGGCATTTTATCAAGAAACGAATTGCAACTGGTGAGCGCCATTGCAAACACACCTGAAAAAAGAATATATTTTAATCGTATCATAATTGTGAATAATTTAATAGGTTAATAGGTAATAGTCCAGCCAATGGAATACGTAGAAGCTGTCGGATAAGTTTGTGTGTCATAACCGGTTCCCCAGTTGTAACCGACAGCATAACCAATTTCAGGGGTGAATCCACTGTATTTGGTAAAGATAAGCGGACGGTCAGCCGTGAAGCTAACACGCATATTCGGAGCTTTTGGAGCTTTACCCAATTTGAAAGAATAAGCCAATTGAATGGTTTGAACACGTAGGTATGAACCACTTTCCACAAAGAACGAGCTAGCCATGTTATTCCAACCTTTAGTAGATCCTAAAGCCGAAGGATAGGAATTTGTCGAGCCTTCACCTGTCCAAAGATGGGTTACGAATTTTGCATCACCATTCATATCACTGTACCATAGACGATTGGCTCTATTCATATTCAAAATCTTATTGCCGGCTTGTCCTTGCAACATGATATTCAATTCAAAATTTTTGTAGGTCAATCCTGCCGTCATTCCATAAGTAACAGTAGGTAAGTATGAACCAAGCAAAACTCTATCTCTTCCATCCAAAACGCCATCTTTATTAATGTCTGCATATTTGAAATCACCCGGTTGTAACCCATTTGCCACAGCAATGGGATCGGCAGCAACTTGCGCAGCATTTTGATAAACACCGACTACTTTATAGCCATAAAATGAGTTCAATGCAGATCCAGGTTGTGAGATAGTTGGAAATTCAGCTTTACCACCCATCATGTAAGCCAATCCATGTAAATTATCGACATTGTTTTTCAACGTAGTCAGGTTAGCTCCAATTGAGTATCCAAAATCACCCACTTTATCTTTCCAATCCAATGAAATTTCAAAACCGCTGTTTGATATTTTACCATAATTTCCTAATAAAGCTGGAGCACCCATTGGTTGTGGAGCAAGTATCACCGCATTATTTGTCACACGATTGTAATAATCTACCGTACCATTCAAGCGTTGATGAAACATAGCAAAATCGGCACCACCATCCCATTCGGTAACTACTTCCCATTTTAACCAACTAAAGAAATTAGAACTTACATAACCTGGAACATAAGAACCACTTGCAGTACCTGAACTACCAAAGATGCCTGAATAACCCGATCCGGTTAAAAGAGAGTTGAATCCATTACTTGCAGGCACTTGATCATTCCCTAATTGTCCCCAACTAACACGTGCTTTCAAATAATCAAAGAGATGTTGATGAGCCATGAATTTTTCTTCCGACATGATCCAGCCTGCACCAATAGATGGAAAATACCCCCAATGTTGTTGATATTTCGAACTCCCGTCAGCACGCATCGTTGCTGTCAACAAATAGCGGGAAGCATAATCATACGTAGCCCGGGCAAAATAAGAAAGTCCATTATATTGACTTCCGCCATCACCAGTGGTGCGACCTCCTGCATCGCCTTGCGAGATATACATATACTCGGTGGCGCCGCCAGGAACATTATTGGCTGTTGACCATTGGTTTTGCCAGCTTTCGCTGCGAATTGAATTCCCCAATAAGACAGAAAGATGGTTTTTGCCAAATTGATCTTTATATGTCAATGTATTATCAATCACGTAATCGTAATAATAATCTTGAGTTTTGGTCAACTGAGACTGGTTGTTTGGTGATAATTGATAAGCATCAACATAATATTTGGGTGTATAATTCAATCCTCTGTTCAACGTATAACTTTGGCTTACTTGAGTTTTCCAAACCAATTTATCTCCTACAAGATTCAATTGAGCAAAAACAGTAGGCAACACCTCCAACATATTCGTCTTGTTGTAATAATAATTGGCAGCAGCCACAGGATTTGAATATTCACCATTAGCGTAACCAATACTGGTCGATGAGGCATAATCAGTCGGAGTAGCTAACGTATTGGTTGGATCATAAACTGGATACAAAGGGGAAGCAGCATAGGCATAAGCAAAAGCGGCATTGTTAGGAGAATATAAAGTTGCATTGGAAAGTACAACATTATAACCCACTTTCAACCATTTATATGCTTGATAATCAGTTTGAGCGTGAATATTAAATCGATCATAATAATTCTTGGTATTCATAATCCCATTCTGATACGAATAGTTTCCCCCTACGTTGAAAGTCATTTTGTCGCTACCACCTGCAATATTAATTGCATGATTTTGCGTAAAGGCTGCGCTCCGAAGTAATTGATCATACCAATTGGTACTTGTCGTAGGATTGTTTCCACTGCCACCAAACTTTTGAGCTGACAACGTCACGTGTGCCAGATCCGATGAATTCCCTTTTGCAACTTCCATAGCGGCATACTCACTTCCATTGGCCATTTTCAACATGTTCGATGGAGTTTGAAAACCCACATACCCATTGTAAGTGACTTTTGTGGGGGTATCAAGAGTCCCTTTTTTCGTCGTGATAATAACAACACCGTTGGCTGCCCGCACACCATAAATTGCAGCAGCGGAAGCATCTTTCAAAATCGACATGCTTTGAATGTCACTGGAATTCAAGAAG
>JAJZHJ010000296.1 GCA_021804525.1 Bacteroidota bacterium
AAATTATCGTGCATTTTGGCTTCGCTTATCTTCGCAAAAACAGCAGTCTCTGAATGTACATCGGTCAGCATGTGTACCTTCAAGCCTCCTTTTTTCTTACCATCTCCCTTGGGATTACGACCAACTCCTTTCATCGCTTGAGAAAACAATGTTATGGTGGTTGAATCAAAGGCATAAAACTCCTCAAAACTAATCTTCTCTTTGCGGCTGACCGACAAAAGTGGACGAAAATAGGCTATCAACGCAAAATAATACAATCGGAAAAGTTCTTCATCCCTATCACGCAATGCATCGCCTGCAGTGGTTTTGGAGGGCGCACAATCCATTCCCAGTTAGTTTAATTTTCCCGACAGGGCGCGCATTCCATCACATACTTCCCCCATTGAATCGCAACGGGATAATATCCCGAAAAGCATTACAATCAATTGTTCCCACGAAAAAAATGTTTTGTAATAACGGTCGCTACCGCATTTATTTACTAACATATCAAACGGCTCCTGAGGAAGCATTTTGATTATTTGTTTGAAAATCGGCTGACCGACTAAATTTTTTGTTATATCTTTGCCCATATAGTCTATATGTTTGTGGAAAAACAAAAGTACTATATCCCGGGAAGTTATCGCTTAGATGGCTTCCCTTTTTTGATCCACTATTTTTTTGTCGGTCAGTAGTGACAAGAAATAATAAAATGGGGATAACAATTCGTTTCATGGTAATATTTTTTATTGGTTATATACATCGAGTTTAATATCAAAACGGCCTTGTGTAATTTGTTTCGTTGCTGTACCTGCAGAACGAAACATGTCATCTGAACATCTGCCTATAAATTGAAAACGTCCGCTTACAATTTTATTAATGGTATCAAACTTTGTAACACAAATTTCTCCTTCATCTACTACACTAAACATAAAACATTCGGATGATCGCGGATATGGAAGATAAGAAGCGTGGAAAATTTTTTGTACACTGTCCTGTCGTGGTTCATTGTCTATTTCTATTGATAATGAACCTGCGGTTTTTCCATTCATTTCCCCATAAGAATCAATAATTAGCATTTTAGATATTTTATGGTATTCTGCACCGATAGCCTGATGTCCAAGTGGAGGAAGATATCCTCCAAAATATAGTTCATCATCAATTAAACATCCCAAAGTGTTTTGTCCCGTTTGGGTTTCAGGTGGTAAAACCTTGAAATTTTCTTTTTTGCAAGAATAGGAACATACTAAAATAAACAGAAGGAACATCGTGAGATATGATGTTCGCAAAGAAAGTTTTTTTGTTTTCATCATTGTTTTTATTTATAAGGGTAAAGAACGCTCATTTTATAGGAGGGAGTACTTCGGAAGTTCCCCCTCCCACTTCAAAGATGAATTCGTTTATGGTTTTGCTAAACCAGGTTACCTCTGAGGTGAATCAGTTCATCTTTGAAGTAAATTGATTCAGAAAAAAGATAAATAAGTTTAGGTTCGAGGTGAACTCATTCATGTTTTTGATAAACCGATTCAAGTTTTACCTGAATTGGTTTAATTCTAAAATAAATGAGGTTACCTGCAACTCAAATCAGTTCTACTTTGTGGCGGTTCCGTCTGCTCCTGCACTGAGGCCTTGTCCATTTCGTTCACAATGGCTTGAGGAACAAGTACGCTTTGTTTGGCAAAGAATCATTTCAAAATTACTTTGGTGGTTAAGAGTAAATCGCCTTTGTTTACTTTCAGTATATACATCCCACGCCGTAAATCAGACACATTCAACGGAAAGCTTATGACACTTGCATCCTGAAACTTCCATTGCTTGACCATGTTGTTGGTAACCATATCATATAACGATATAATAGCAGGAGCAGATGTTATATTCTCGGTTGTGGTATTGCTTGACGCTATAGTTGCTGAAGTTGCTAAGGTGGTATCATTTGTAGCGGCAGTTGTTGCAACTAAATTGACATTAAGCGTTGTGCTGGCTGGATTTGGTGAAGCTGCTAACGTGTAAGAGTGATATGTACCGGTGGGCATTAACAGCAATGTTTTGGTACAAGCTCCATCCTGCCCATTAGGATAAATCTTGAAAGTAACCGGGCTATTAATGGACACTTGCAGATAGTTGCTTCCATTAAAATACCATGACAAAGGCGTACCACTCGTTAATTGGCAAGAAATGGGGACACCATACGTACTAAACGTAATATCAACAGGACAACCATAATAGATAAAATTGGGAGTACCATCCAAGTTAACCGGTTGATTATAAATTCCGTTCTGATTATAACACGGCTGCATGCTGTATGTGGCTGACATAACAGGACAACTGTTTGCCGAAATGGTTTTTGTCAGGACAATCGTATCTGAAGATAAATTGGCTATTTTTGCAGTTAACGTAAAAGAGGAAGTGTACCAGCCATGATTAGTTACCACAGCGCTTGTGTCATTTTGCGAACTGATATACAATGTCCCATTACTTGGCGATATTGTCCAAATAGTTTTTACACCTGGTTTAGAAAACGAAAGGCTAAATGCTGCTGACGTATATACTGCATCAGGGCCAGAAATATCAATATTTTTCAATGCTGCATAAGCATTTACCAACCCATAACCCATTTCATTATTCCATGTTCCATTAGTGCGCCCTGAAGTAGTAGAATAAGTATAATTTCCTATTTTAGAACAAGAGGATTCAATGATGTCACGTACTTGTTGCCCTGTAAGCGTTGAATCAACAGATAAAACCAACGCCGCAACTCCGGAGACAAAAGGTGTTGCGGCAGAAGTACCGTTAAATAATGCATAATAATCTCCACTTGTACCAGAATTTGTATTATTACCAGCACTTCCTTGGATATCTGTTGTATATATTTTCACACCCGGAGCTACTAAATCTAATTCTGGACCATAATTGCTACCCCAATTTTCACCATCACATGATGATGGGCTTTTTCTCTCTCCACATGGACTCATTGCTCCCACAGCCAAAATATTAGCATTGCTATTTGCCGGCCACAATACAGAAGAATTATTGTTTCCCGCGGCAAAAACAACGATACACCCTAGTCCATGGCGTCCTTGGGTTAATGCAGCACTTATTTCATTGTTTACAGCTAGTACAGAAGTGTTTCCTGCCCAAGAACAACTCAAGATATCAGCTCCTAAAGTATCCCAAGCATGATTAATTGCCGTTACTATCCAATCGTCATTCCATATTTGCACAGACGAATTATTGGTATATGAAACTCTAATAGGAATAATTTTGCAATTTGGAGCAACACCTTCTACCCCTATATAATTATTTACTGCTGCTATAATCCCTGCGCATGCTGTTCCATGTGCATCATTTCCGGAACACGCCCCATTTAAACCTCCCATAGCACCATCGGTAGCATCATATCCCGTTAAAAGATTATCCTCAAGATCGGGATGTGTTAAATCTACCCCTTGATCAATAAGAGCAATTTTAATATTATTGCACCCTCTTGTCA
>JAJZHJ010000297.1 GCA_021804525.1 Bacteroidota bacterium
ATTTGGAGGTCCATTGATGGATGCCATTGCAACTCCTCCAAATCAATCAATTTATCAAACTGATCCTGCTGTTATTGCTGCCTACAATGCTGCACACCCAGGTCAAGTGTTGATGTCGCCTTCGGGTCAAGTGTATAATATTATAGATGGTAATCAGGAAATTATCAACCCTGTTGCACAGTTGCAAACAATTTTTGGATACAATAATGCTGATAAAATTGTAAGTTCTTTCTTTGCTGAAGCAGAATTTATGAAAGGATTGAAATTTCGGACTTCATATGATGTTGATTTGGCATTTTGGGGCTACACGGGGGCTACACCAGCTTATTATCTGAGTGTTATCCGTAACAATGCACTGAGCAGTGTGAACACGTCAATGAACCGCGGATTTGACTACAACTGGGAAAACACCCTATCTTACACAAGAAGCATTCAAAAACACAACTTTACCGCTTTGGTGGGAACAACATTGAACAAATACAATACACAAGATGTAGGCGGTAGCAATGTAGATTTACAAACTTTCGATCCAAGTAAGCTATATTTAAATTATGCATTGGGACTTATTGCAAATCAAGCAAGCTGGGGAGGCGCCAGCCAACATGCGTTGGCATCCTACTTCGGTCGTTTAACCTATAACTTTGATGAGAAATATTTATTAGAAGGCGTTTTACGCACAGATGGTTCATCAAACTTTGGACCGGCTAACCATTGGGGTTATTTCCCTTCTGTTTCCGCCGGTTGGGTAATGACTCGGGAACCATTTATGCAAAAGAGTTCGTCGTGGTTGGATTTCTTAAAACTTCGTGCCAGTTGGGGTGTAAATGGTAATGAAAATATTGGCGCTTTCCAATATACGGCATTAATGTCTTCAGGAAGTAATTATTCTGTGGGTAATGGTGCAGCTGCCATCATTCAAACAGGTATGAAGCCCGCTCAGCTGATTAATCCAGATGTAAAGTGGGAACAATCAACACAAACCGATATTGGATTGGATGCTCGTTTCTTTAATAATGCTTTGTCTCTTACTGCCGATTACTTTAATAAGAAAACCACAGGTATGTTGATGACGATGTCAATTCCTGCTTATGTAGGAGATGCAGCTCCGGTTGGAAATGTTGGATCAATGACCAATACCGGTGTAGAGTTTGATGCAAGCTATAAGTGGAATATCAGGAAATTCAGATTTTCGGTGGATGCCAATGCTTCGTATGTGAAAAACCATGTGGACAATTTAGGCAATGCCAATGGAATTCTCTATTTGCAAACATTAGGAACACAAGGATATATATCAGTGGATGAAAATGGACAACCTGCAAATAGTTTCTTTGGAACTATCGCTGAAGGAATTTTCCAGAATCAAGCTCAAATTAATGCATATGTCAATTCAAAAGGCCAATTAATTCAACCTACTGCAAAGCCTGGTGATGTAAAATTCAAAGACATTAATGGCGATGGCGTTATCGATGCCAACGATAGAACTATTATTGGCAATCCTAATCCAAGTTGGACGTATGGATTGAATTTCACCACAGCTTATCAAGGATTTGACTTTATGATGTTCTGGTCAGGTGTAACCGGAAATCAGATATTCGATGGCAGACGCCGGAATGATTTGGGGTCAGTCAATTACACTACTGATATCTTAAACCGTTGGACAGGAGAAGGCACTTCCTATACCATGCCTCGCGTGACTTACGGTGGAGCCGACCCCAATAACAACGAAAGACCATCCACTTTAAATATTCATGATGGTTCCTATTTACGTTTGAAAGCTATTCAGTTGGGATACACTTTACCAACAGAATTGACCAAGAAGTTCTTTGTTTCCAAACTACGTGCTTTTGTCAATGTTGACAATCTCTTTACTATTACGAGCTATAATGGATTTGATCCTGAGATTGGCGCCAATATGGGCGTTGATAAAGGTATTTATCCGCAAGCACGTACAGTCAGCGTTGGAGCCAATATTTCATTTTAACTAAACTAATACAAGGAGATTTCACTATGATACGAAAACTTTTTTATGCATTGGGGTTGTCGGCTGTAGTATTAATTACGGCAGGGTGTAACAACTATCTTACTCTTCAGCCCAGCACTCAAATGAATGCTGATAGTTTCTATAAAACGCAAGATGATATGTATAAAGCCTTAATGGCTGCTTATGATGTGCTACAATGGGGAGGATTCGGAGGATATACACCTATTGAGATGATTTCTGATATTCTTTCGGACGATGCCGGTTGTGGCGGTGGTTCTGCTACCGATCAGCCTTCTTTACAAGTGCTTGATAATTTTAGTTTTACTGCAACAGTACAACCAGATGGTCTTTGGGGTAAATTTTATTCCGGTATAAATCGAGCTAACTTGGTGATTCAGCATATGGCCGGTGCTAGTGGTGATCCTGCCATTAAAGCGCGTATGTTGGCTGAAGCTTACTTCCTTCGCACGTATTACTACTATCAATTGTGGCGTTTTTATGGTTATGTTCCGGTGTATACCGAGAATTTAATACCCAGTCAGTATTACTCAGTTAAGCAAGACACGCCTGATCAACTCTATGCATTTTTAATTGATCAATTGGATAATGATGTGATTGGCAAACTTCCCACGCAAAGTCAATTATCCCCTGCTGAATATGGACGCGTGACGAATGGCGCTGCTATTGCTTTGAAAGCACGCATTGTGCTCTATCAAAACGATCAAAGTAAAATGGCAGAAATTGCAACGCAACTTACTTCTGTTATCAAAAACGATGGCTATTCGTTGGTTCCTAATTTTCAATCGATCTGGTTGCAAGGCGGCGAGTTTAATAGCGAATCTGTGTTTGAAATCAATCAAACAGAAAAAAGTCAATGGGGCGATTGGAGTTGGATGGCCGGCAGTGATGGCAATATTCAAGTAATCATGGTAGGCGCTCGTAATTTATCAGATCCTACGAAAACTTTCAATTCCGGATGGGGATTCTCTCCTGTAAATCAAGCGCTTTACAATGCTTACCCTACGAATGATCAGCGTCGGGATGCCACCATATTGAATGCAGATCAGTTGGGATGGACATATGATCATACCGGATGGCAGAACACCGGTTTGTTCACTGCTAAATATGCTCCACGCGTTGGCTATACTTCTACTACTGGAGGTGCTCCTGAGTTGAATTACAACAATAACATTCGTGTAATTCGTTATTCGGATGTGCTATTGATGGCTGCCGAAGCAATTTTACGCTCTAGTGGGAATGTGGCAGATGCACAAAGTGATTTTGATCAGGTGATACATCGTGCTTATGGCCCTACGTACAATGAAACAGTTACGTTGGCCGGCATTTATCGAGAACGTCGTTTGGAGTTTGCTTTAGAGGGGATTCGTTATTGGGATTTAGTACGTACACAAGCCACGAATCCAGCCTCTGCGGCAACATTAACCGCTATGGGCTGGACGCCAGCGAAGAAATACTTCCCAATTC
>JAJZHJ010000298.1 GCA_021804525.1 Bacteroidota bacterium
GATGTGCGTTAATTTCTTCTGCCACCCATAAAAATCATTATGTAGTAAAACAAGGTTGCCAATGATCCAAGAGCAGCAATAACATAGGTATAAGCTGCTGTCTTCAATGCATCCTTCGCAGGCGCATAGGTTTCATCATTGGTTATCCCTGAATTATTGAGCCATGCTAATGCTCTCATACTGGCATTTATCTCGACCGGTAATGTAATGAAGCTGAAAAGCGTCGTCAAACCAAAAAGAATAATGCCAAACAATAGCAAAGCCGGAAACGTATTAACCATGAAAATGCCGGCCAGCAATACCCACATAATCCAATTGGAGGTATAGCTCACAATTGGCACTAATGCAGATCGCATCTTTAATGGTGCATAGGCCGTCGCGTGTTGTACGGCATGACCACACTCATGTGCAGCAATAGCCGCTGCAGCGATACTATTACTCGAATAAACATCTTCGCTCAAATTCACCGTCTTATCCACCGGGTTATAATGATCGGTAAGTTGTCCTTCTACGGATGTAACCGTTACATCATAAATACCATTTTCATGCAACATCTTCAGAGCAACATCACGCCCAATCATACCGTTAGAAAGAGGAATTTGAGAGTATTTTTTAAATTTACTCTTTAAGCTGCTTTGAACTATCCAACTAAGCAAAGCAAACACACCAAAAATAAGATAAATCATCATAGCGTTTCATTTTTAGTTACACAACAAAGATAGCAATTTGCCTGCCAAATGTCACTTTGTCAGGTATAAAAAAACAAAAGCATTTTGTGGAAGCTATTTACAAAGTAATCCAACTACGTTCTGCCAGAATGGATTGCATAGCATGCTGAATCAATTGGGCTTCGTGGCGTGCCGCTTGTGCGAACTGTTCATCGTTGGCAGCATACAAAATCTGACGAGATGAATTGACCAGTAACCCACATTGCTCATTAAGTGTATGTTGACACACCTTTTCCAAATCGCCACCTTGGGCACCAATACCCGGAATCAACAAAAAATGATGAGGTACAAGCTGTCTCACCGCATCAAAATATTCATCTTGAGTAGCACCCACGACATACATCATTTGATCGGATGAAGCCCAATGTTGAGAACGGCTCAACACTTTTTCAAACAACCGTTCACCAACATTATATTCAGTCAATTGAAAATCAGCAGCCCCTTTATTCGAGGTCAACGCCAACAATATCACCCATTTATCAGGATAACGTAGAAAAGGTGTTACAGAATCTTCCCCCATGTAAGGAGCAACTGTAACAGCATCAAAATCAAGTTGTTCAAAAAATGTACGTGCATACATTTCGGAGGTGTTTCCTATATCACCACGCTTCGCGTCAGCTATTAAAAATTGATCGGGATAATATTGACGAATGTACTGCACTGTATTGTGAAGCGCTTGCCATCCTTTCACACCGAGACTTTCGTAAAATGCAATATTCGGTTTATATGCCACACAACAATCAGCCGTCGCATCAACGATGGCTTTGTTGAACTCGAAAATTGGGTTCTCAGTGGATAATAGATGTGGTGGAATCTTGGCAATATCGCTATCTAAGCCAACACATAAAAAGGATTTCTTGCGACAAATATTTTCAAATAGTTGATTTGCAGTCATAAAACAAGGTGTCTTTACTTTCTAATTACATCTGCAAAGATACAAATTTAGGGAGAAAGAATCACCAGTAATAGTTTGTTTTAGCTATTAACCATAAAATTGCGTACTTTTGCGGGCTAATTCATCCACAATGACTATTTTATACGAAGACAACCATCTGATTGCGGTGAACAAAACCACGTCGGAAATTGTGCAAGGCGACAAAACAGGAGACAAGCCACTATCCGACGCACTAAAAGATTATTTGAAAGATAAATACCAAAAGCCAGGCAATGTCTTTGTGGGTGTCATCCATCGTTTAGATCGACCTGTTAGCGGCGTTGTCTTGTTTGCAAAAACCAGTAAAGCACTGACACGCATGAACGAAATGTTCAAAAATCACGAAGTAAAGAAGAGCTATTGGGCTATTATAAAAAAGATGCCGATAGAACCACAGGCTACTCTGACACACCATCTTGTTCGCAACGAAAAACAAAACAAATCATTTGCTTTCGATAAAGAACAAAAAAATAGTCAGTTGGCTATTTTGCATTATGTGTTGAAAGCTACATCCGATCGCTATGCTCTATTAGAAGTTGATTTAAAAACGGGACGTCATCATCAAATTCGGTGTCAGCTGGCAAAAATCGGCTGCCCAATAAAAGGCGACTTAAAATATGGATATCCTCGATCAAACGAAGATGGGGGAATCTCACTTCACGCCCACAGCATTTCGTTTATTCATCCTGTAACAAATGAACCTATTTCCCTCTCGGCACCTGTACCTGAAGAAAAATTATGGAAAATGTTTGAAGCTGACATCAATCACAAACTTTAATAGAAGCGTTTATCTATGAAAATCCTTGGTTCAGTTCAAATTGGGATTTTGAGGAAAATCTGCCCAATGACGGTACTTTCCACCTAAAGCTTTCATAAACTGCACCCACATCGTTTCTGTATTTTCAGACAATAAAATCGATTCATCAGCCATTGGGCCAACAATCCACGATTGATGCTTCATCTCTTGTTCCAATTGTTCACTTTCCCAACCTGAATATCCCAAGAAAAAACGCACTTTACCAGTAACTCCTAACCCTTGGTTGATGTTTGCAATTAACAGATCGAAATCACCACTTAAAAAGAGATGAGGTGCAAGAGAAAAACTGTGGGGTAAATCTCCCATATTATGCAAATAGAAAAGAGATTTTGAACCAACTGGTCCACCACAAAAAAGACGAATATGTTCTTCAATGCCCATTCCCTCAACTACCTCATGAAGATAGATATCCAAGGGTTTATTAAGCACTAAACCCATACTTCCTTCGTTAGAATGTTGAGTTAATAATACTACTGCGCGGCCAAAATAAGGTTCACTCATAAAAGGCTCTGCCAACATCAATCGCCCTTTGGCAGGCTTAGCGCCAGACTCAATTCGAAAGAAAGAATTATCAAAAACCATACTTGATCAATTTAACATCAAACAAATATAGTACAGTACGAAGCAAATTATCCCTTTTTAGTTGATTTTTTCTTTGCGGTTGATTTTTTAGCCGTTTTCGTGTCATTTTGAACAATCACTAAACAATCCTCATAGGTCAACTGCAATGGATCTGTTTTGGATGGAATCTTATAATTCTTTTTTTGATAAGAAATATAAGGTCCATAGCGTCCATTAAGGATTTGAAGATCCTTATCTTGATCAAATATTTTCATTTGACGATTCTTATCCGATTCTCGTTTGGCTTGAATCAAAGCAACTGCAGTTTCTGCAGTAATAGACATCGGGTCTTCCGTTTTGGGTAGCGAATAGAAACCACTATCATGCCGAACATATGCCCCAAAACGACCAATACCGACAA
>JAJZHJ010000299.1 GCA_021804525.1 Bacteroidota bacterium
TCGATGCGTAAAGATCCATAAAGCTTATTGCCACCCAGTCATTGTCATCATAGAAACGATCACTTGCTCCATTAAATTCAGGATAGGATTGATAGCATGCTGGCGCTCGTTTGTTATCCCAATATTGTTCCAATCCCGGTAATAGGGTGCGTTCAAGTAAATGTTTATATTTTACATCCTTGGTCACTTTGTACAACGATACACATCCGGAAAATACGCCTGAGTAAGGCCATAGGAATGATACCTGTTGTCGTTTATAGACAATCTTGTCTCCTACGAAACAAGGAACTTTTTGGGTTGTGTCTATCGGATACGTCTCTGTAAATAAATGATCTTTCTTGGCATGATAAAATTGAAAAATATGCTGAAGTGTTATGGCTGCTCGAGAACTATTCACATCCCCTAAGCTAACAGGGCAATGCAGCAGCATCAATGAAAATAAGACAACACAAAGCAAATAATTACGATTCATAAAGGTATGAGTCTAAACAAATTATTTTGTAACGCATTATTTAACAACAGGGAAAGCACTGATTCTCAACCTCGCAGCTCCCATCGGGATTAGGTCAACCTCAACTTCCGGTTCTGTTGAACTTACAGGACTATCCATTAAAGCTCCACATAGTCCGTTTTGGTCGAGTTTCCACGACGGGATCTGTTTTGCCTTCGCTTTAATTACAATAGGAGCGGACGATGGAGTAAAAGGAAAATTATCTTTTGGCCAGGCCTTCTTTTCCACTTTAAATGATTTAGCCGGATTATTAGGATCCAAAATTAACCCATAATTCCATGGCGATTTAGGGAAAATCTCCCAGGATGGCCATTTAGCTTTATCGACACCTTGTTGCCACTTGGAATCGCTAATAGCTGTAGCATCACTGGCCTCTTTAACATAGTCTTCCTTTATTTTCAATGAAAAAGTAAGAGGGCCATAATTTACACTCATGCTATTGTGATTGTTTACCCATCGCTGAATTTTTATTTTCATGGGCATTGTTAATGCAATATGATCTCCTCTCCTCCACTGTCTGGTTATAACAACAATTTTCCCGGCAGGAGGATCTGTTAAAAGAGATTTGCCATTTAATTGTATAATAGCATGATTGCACCAGTCGGGTATCCGTAAATAAAGAGAGAATGTTACTCCATTTTTCATGGATAGCTCAATTCTAACTTTGTCA
Organism: Bacteroidota bacterium; assembly: GCA_021804525.1. Classification (GTDB taxonomy): domain Bacteria; phylum Bacteroidota; class Bacteroidia; order Bacteroidales; family Paludibacteraceae; genus Microbacter. Next base: position 1,182 of record JAJZHJ010000299.1, read on the forward strand.
TCAAAAGGATAATGCGTTTGTTCATTAAACGTTACCTCTGTCCCGTCACCAACTTTTATTTTTGCTTCACTGGCAGCATACAATGCTACAAATGCGCCATTATCAGGAGTTGCCATCCATAGATTTTCTGCATAATATGGCCACCCTTGTCCATGATTATGCTGACAACAGCGACTACTAAAAGGATTCATCATAAGAAACGGACCCGCATCCATTACGCCAGGGCTATGGTTCTTATCATCGCTTACCACCATATTAGGTGCTGTTAAATATCTCAATGCTTTAAAATCAGGAGTCAAAGCTGCCGGAAAAGTATTAAATGCTACATCTTCTGCATGATCTGCCCAAAAGGAATTTCCTGTAATACGTAGCATGTTTTCGTCTGAATTCATTTGTTCAACGATTCCGCATGTTTCAATGCATTGATGTGGATCACTATATCCTGGGCGGGCAACTTCATCTGCACCAAACATTCCTCCAGGAACTTGTCCAAAATATTTACGAATAATTCGGAATACATCATACGAAGCCTCCAAATCACTTGAATCTTTCGAAAGTTCATAATACTCGGCTGGCTCTCTAAATCCTTGAGATACATTCACATTATGCCAGTCAGGCAATAATTTGTACCACGAGGGGTCATTATTGCCATGAGGAGTATCGCGTGATTCCCAATTTGTCATACAATGATGTATTTTTTGTGCCAGATCTAACAGAAACGGAGCTTCAGTACGGTTGTATAACCAAAAAACGCTATATAAATTATCTCCTGCACGAAGGCCTTCCCAATATCCTTTCAAAAAATCTTTATCAGGGATGGTGTTCTGGTACTGAAAAAATCGCGTCATTAGGTCAATAACACGGCGATCATGTGAAAAATCATAATAAGACTGCAAACAATACAACATGATCATATTTCCCCAGAAATTTCGATAGCCATTCTCAAAATGGAGCGGGCCAAAATCGCCGTTGGGACGCTGACTGTTAAGTACACCATTAATCCACACTTTTGTTTCTGCAAGCATCTTTGGATCACGCAGGATATAAGCTAAATCTCCATATCCTTTTAACCAGTAGGGAACTTCTTCCCAACCCCAGGCCCCTTTGCCATTTTTTGAAAGCCATGCATTCCCTTTCTTTTGAAGCCAGGCGCTGATGTGTTCTAAATTCCCGTTTAACCCATTCTGCTGCCGAATTAAGCATGCTTTAATCCATCCTTTAGGGCTAATATCTCCAATGGGTAATTTGATATACATGCTAGGGACAAGAGGATATCTATTGCTCACATAATATGTATTTGTTGTTGCAGTATTGGGGTGATCTACAATACGGACGTTAGCATGTAAAGTGCCTTTACACAAAAATACGAATAATACAAATGCCTGCAATATCAATAACTTTTTCATACGTGTCTTTTGTTTTCTAACTTTGAGGATATATGGAATTCGCATAAAAACATTATCATATTCTTGAATGTAAATAATTTACATGCTTGTTTCATATCTATCTTTATCTACTGAAATCTAGTTTTATATTTATACGATTCAAATATTTATTTTTCAACAGAGAATTTGTAGATAGAATATGTTGCGTATTTCTTTGCCTGGGTGAGTACAATGGATGGGAAATTCTTGTGATTCGGAGCATCCGGATAGTGTTGTGTCTCCAAGCAGAATGCCGTGCGGTAACCGTCTTTAATATTCTTATTTTGAAGAATATTGTTTCCTGTCATGAAGTTTCCGCTGTAGAACTGAAGCCCCGGTTCAACCGTATAAACATCCATTTTTATGCCTGATTTATCCCCAATAACTGTTGCTGCATGGAACAGGCTGCCTGGTTTGGGATTATTCAACACATAGTTGATGTCATATCCTTTCCCGTAAGCCAACTGCGTATTCTTGACTCCAATACGTTTCCCTATTGCAGTTAAGGTACGGAAATCAAACGGAGTTCCTGCTACTGAATCGAACTTGCCGGTTGGAATCTGAGTGGAATCCACAGGAGTAACCTGGTCGGCATTCAGTTGAAGCTCCTGATTGTCGATGGTTCCGCTGCCTTCTCCATTAAGGTTGAAGTAGGAGTGGTTTGTCAGGCTCACCAGGGTTGTTTTATCCGTCTGGGCTTCATAACTGATTTTTAATGCATTGTCTGATCCCAGGGTATAGGTCACATGAATCTGCAGGTTTCCCGGATAATTTGCTTGCCCGTCTTTTGACAGGTAGCTCAGTTGCACCGTTGAGTCATTGGGTTGTGTAGCATCCCAGACCACATCCTGATAAC
>JAJZHJ010000300.1 GCA_021804525.1 Bacteroidota bacterium
AATATAATGCAAAATGAAATCTTTTTTAACACCTTCAATTGTCTCTCTATCCTTATGCTCATCGGGCAAAGCGCGTTCAATCAGTTTTGTCACGCCATTACCTACGAAACGACGGTAAGTTTCAACTTCATGTTGCGGAAACCCATGCTTTTTCAAGGCAAAGTTTACACTATTTGCCAAATCCTCAATCGTATCAAGCAATGTACCATCCAAATCAAAAATCACTAACTGTGTCATAGATTCGACGTTTATACACCAGAGACACATTGATAAGTTATCCCCAGTAGTTGTTCCTGACTATTTTTTCCAATAAACTTGTAATAACTCATTCACGGCAATTGTCCCGTCATCTTGTAAATAACGAACCACCCGACGCAATTTTTCTTCTTGAAAACGACTTTGTGCCATAATTTCCTGAAGCGTTAAAGAAGAATGCCTTAGCAATCTCTTCAATTCCTGTTTATAGGTTTCAAAATCGTCATCTGAAAGCGCTGTTGTTTTTTTTCGTAAGCAAACATCACATTGACCACAAGGCTTTTCATGCCATTGATCAAAATAAGCTAACAATTGCTGGCTTCGACAAACGTTTTCCTCCTCAGCATAAGCAATCATAGCATTGATTCGTTTTTCAAACTGTGACAATCGCTCCTCGTACACCTTCGTTGTAAGATGCACGTAACGTTCGTCTTCTCTTGATTGCACAAATGCCACAAAAGGAGTTTTACGTGCCGGAATATATTCCATCACTCGCTCTTTAGCCAATTGCGAAAATGCATTATACACTTCATCTCGTGTTGTTCCCGCCCGTTGAGCAATCACTTCCTCGCTGATATGGACGAAATCGGCAAACAATCCGGTGTACGAGCGTAAAGTAATTTGCAGTATGGCATCCCATGTCGGATTATTGTGTCGCAACAGGTACAAATCCTCTTTCCGCACGACAATCATCAACCGCGAAGGATTATCCAACTCGTCCGTAAGTTCGATGTAATCTGCTTGTTCCAGCAACTTGAGTGCATGATATGTGCTGTTCAACGGCAAATGATATGCCGAACAAAACTTAGTTAAATCAAAAGGATACACCACTCCAAAGCCTGATCCGACAGCAATTTCATAAAAGTTACCCAAACAGTTATACGTGTGCACAACACGTTCTTTAGGAGGAAAGGAATCTGAAATCCGCCGTTTCAACGTGGCTCTATCATTCTTGCTGTAAATAAGCACGGCAAAGGCTTTCTCCCCGTCCCTGCCCGCTCGTCCTGCCTCTTGAAAATATGCCTCAACAGAATCAGGTAATTCAAGATGAATTACCAAGCGCACATCTGGTTTGTCAATCCCCATACCAAAAGCATTGGTCGAAACGATAACTCGCGTTCTATTCTCTTTCCATGCTGTTTGTTTTGTCTCTTTCGTCTCGCGTGATAATCCAGCATGAAAATGGTCTGCTGAAATTTCGTGCTCCTTCAGATAATCCGCCACTTCTTTCGTCTTCGATCTGGAGCGCACATACACAATTGCACTTCCGACAACACGCGACAGAATATGAATCAAATAAGGCAATTTGTCATCCACATGCCTTACAACATACACCAAATTTTCCCGTTCAAAGCTAACACTGAAAACATTCGGCTCTTTAAAATGCAACTGTCTTTGAATATCGACAACAACCGATGCAGTAGCAGTAGCAGTCAATGCTAACAAGGGAACTTCAGGTAAAACAGAACGAACTTCAGCTATTTTTAAATATGAAGGACGAAAATCATAGCCCCATTGTGAGATACAATGCGCTTCATCCACCGTAATCAAATTGACATTCAGATGCGGCAACCGACTTAAAAACAATTCGGTAGATAAACGTTCGGGGGATACATAAAGAAACTTATAGTTGCCAAAAGTACAATTATCCAACGTAGTCAAAATCTCCGACCGACGCATTCCCGTGCATATCATCGCTGCTTTAATTCCAAGCGCTTGTAAGTTTTCAACCTGATCGCGCATCAGGGCAATCAAAGGCGTTACCACCAAGCATAATCCATCTTGAGCCATGGTAGGCACTTGAAACGTCATCGACTTTCCACCCCCGGTTGGCATCAATCCCAGCGTGTCGCGTCCCGCCGCAATGCTTTGAATTATGTCGCTCTGCAAGGGACGAAAATCATCGTATCCCCAATAGCGTTTTAATATCGCACGGTAGTGCTCCATTGATCTTAATTCCATGCAACAAAATTACGCTTTTTCTACCAAGTTTCAAGTTGGCTTAACGTGATAAACCCCTATCTTTGTCCTCCAATTTAGTTGCCGTCTGCCAATGAAAAATGTATGTTTTACATACGCAAAAACCCATGAACATCTGGACATGCGAACAACATCCATTACTAATAAAACCATTAGCCGGATAAAATTTCAAGGATTATTTTTCTTGTTCGCTTTTTTCATTTTTCCCTCTGCATTTGGACAACAGATCAACTACGATCAATGGCTGAACGATTGGCAACGAAAGCAACAAATATATAATGATCTGTCATACACGCTCCATCTACCTGCCCGCAGCAAAGTTTGCGCCTACGAAGTAGATGGGAAAGACACGTTATATCTTTACACAATGGGCGATATTTACTGCTTCCCGCCCATGAAGTTTGCCAACAAAAGGCAGGAGGAGTTTTACTGGAAAACCGTGCGTGATGTAAAACGTGTTCTGCCTTATGCACGCATGGCATCCCGTATGTTGGCAACCGTCAATGCACACTTAGCCACATTGTCAACTGAACAAGAGAAAAAAGAGTACCTCAAAACAGTTCAAAAAACCATGTTCAAAGACTACGAAAAAGATTTGCGCTCCATGTCTATTAACCAGGGGAAGCTGTTAGTTCGTGTTATTGACCGCGAATGTAATCAAACGGCATACTCCATCATTAAACTATACAAAGGATCATTGACGGCCTGGTTTTGGCAAGGCATCGCACAACTTTTCGGCTCCAACCTGAAAGCTCAATATGATGTTCAGAACAAAGACCGAATTATTGAACGCGTCATCACACTAGTGGAAGCTGGACAATTATAATCACATTCGTACTGCAAAAATTCATCTTCATTTGGTTGTGCATGCAAAAAAACGCCACTTTTTTCCAATGTCAACAAGGCTTTTCATTTTTCCACACCAATAAAAACCAGTATCTTTGCTGGTAATTTTTAACAATTAATCCCTCCATGGCAACCATACGACCTTTCCGCGGGTTACGCCCTCCCAAACAATGGGTTGAACAAATTGCATCGCGTCCCTACGACGTATTAAACTCCGAAGAAGCCCGCATAGAGGCGGACGATAACGAAAAATCTCTTTATCATATCATTAAACCGGAAATAGATTTTCCCATTGGTACTGACGAACACGATGCCCGTGTTTATGAAAAAGCCGCCGAAAACTTTAGCCATTTCAAG
>JAJZHJ010000301.1 GCA_021804525.1 Bacteroidota bacterium
AACTCATTGTCAATTGCTTTCCTACATCAACTTCCGGTAGCGAATCCGTCTCGGCGTTGCATCACCCAGGCGTTTAATTTTATTCTCTTCATACTCGGAATACGATCCTTCAAAGAAAAAGATTTCGGAGTTGCCTTCAAATGCTAAGATATGGGTGCAGATGCGATCCAGAAACCATCGATCATGAGAGATGACAACGGCGCATCCTGCAAAGTTTTCCAATCCTTCTTCCAAAGCACGCAAGGTGTTTACGTCAATATCATTAGTAGGTTCGTCGAGCAGCAGTACGTTGGCTTCCGACTTGAGCGTCAATGCCAGATGGAGTCGGTTTCGTTCGCCACCGGAGAGTACGCCGCACAGTTTTTCCTGATCGCCTCCCGTGAAGTTGAAGCGCGACAAGTAAGCTCGTGCATTGATTTCTTTGCCGCCAATCCGTATCAGATCCAAGCCGCCCGAGATGGTTTGATAAACGCTTTTTTGAGGATCGATGTCGGCATGTGATTGGTCTGCATAACCTAATGTAACGGTTTCTCCGATTTCAAAGGTGCCTTTGTCGGCTTGTTCCAATCCCATGATAAGACGGAATAACGTTGTTTTTCCTGCTCCATTCGGGCCAATGATGCCTACGATACCATTGGGTGGGAGCGAAAAGGTGAGGTTGTCGAAAAGCAACTTGTCGCCAAACGCCTTGCTGACTTCTTTTGCTTCAATCACTTTGTTCCCGAGACGTGGTCCGTTGGGTATGTATATTTCCAATTTATCTTCACGTTCTTTTTGGTCTTCGTTCAGCAAGCGGTCATAGGCACTCAGGCGTGCCTGACTTTTTGCATGACGGGCTTTTGGTGCCATGCGCACCCATTCCAACTCGCGTTCGAGGGTTTTGCGCCGCTTGCCGGCCTGCTTTTCCTCTTGTGCCAAACGTTGCGTCTTTTGTTCGAGCCACGAAGTGTAGTTTCCTTTCCAGGGAATGCCTTCGCCGCGGTCGAGTTCCAGAATCCATCCTGCCACGTTGTCTAAGAAATAACGGTCGTGCGTGATGGCAATCACCGTTCCTGCATATTGTTGCAAGTGGTGTTCGAGCCATTCGATCGATTCGGCATCCAAATGGTTGGTTGGTTCGTCCAAAAGTAGAATGTCGGGTTGTTGCAACAAAAGCCGGCAAAGCGCTACCCGTCGTAGCTCGCCACCCGACAGTGTGCTGATAGAAGCATCTTCGGGCGGACAACGTAAGGCGTCCATCGCGCGTTCCAACTTGTTGTCTATGTTCCATGCATCTAAATGATCAAGCTTTTCCTGCAACTCACCTTGACGGGCAATGAGCGCATCGAAATCGGCATCGGGGTCAGCAAACTTTTCGTTGATGGCTTCGAATTCGTTAAGCAAATCCATCACCTCTTGCACGCCTTCCTGCACCACTTGTTTCACTGTTTTGTCGGCATTCAGATGAGGCTCCTGAGGTAGATAGCCGACGGAATAGCCAGGTGCAAAAACCACTTCACCATCATAAGCTGATTCAACACCTGCAATGATTTTCAGTAAAGTCGATTTTCCCGAACCGTTGAGACCAATGATCCCGATTTTGGCTCCATAGAAAAACGAAAGGTAAATATTTTTTAATGTCTGTTTTTGTGGGGTAAACGACTTGCTGACACCCACCATTGAGAAGATAATTTTTTTGTCGTCGCTCATAGTTTTGGTTTTCTTATTAGCAATATGAATTGCGTTTTAATAGTTGGTTTGAAATCAATGTTTTCTATATTGAATTGCCTCCTGATTTATCTGGAGGATAAAGAATGTTCGTTTCCTATTTTTGGCTTTAGCCCAATCCTATTCAATTGATTGAATGTTTATCCTGTGAATTTGGAGTTAAAACAGGTGGCTGATTGTTGCTATTTAGCGAACGTGTCGCATGATCTCTTCGGCAATGCGTCGCGCAGAGTCATGTTGCGCCATGGCTGCACAGTTGGCCGAGAGTAATCTGCTTCGATCGGGATCGTTCAACAACCGGATGGCTTCGTCGACCAGCGTTTGAGGTGCATCTGCATCGCGCACCATGATAGCAGCTTCTTTGTTGGTTAATGCCATCGCGTTATGCGTTTGGTGGTCTTCGGCTACATTGGGTGACGGGACTAAAATGGCCGCTTTGCCCAGCAAACAAAGTTCGGAGATGGAACTTGCTCCTGCTCGCGAAATCACCACGTCGGCTACCGCGTAGGCAAAGTCCATGCGGGCAATGAAGTCGGTGATGAAAACAGAAGGGTTTTGCAGCGAAGAAGTAGTCGTTTTTATTTGCTCAAAATAGAATTTCCCTGTTTGCCAAATCACTTGCACATCAGCTTTGATAAGGGCATCTAATTTTGCTAAGATACTTTGGTTGATGGTTCGTGCACCCAGACTTCCGCCGATGATAAGTAGTGTTTTTTTTGATTTGTTGAGATTAAAATAGCGATACGCTTCCTCTATGCGCGAAGGGTCGAGTTGCAAGTCCTGCCGGATGGGATTCCCTGTCATCACAATTTTCTCTTTTGGGAAAAACTTTTCCATGCCTTCGTATGCAACGCAACAACAGGCTGCTTTGCTGGCCAACCACTTGTTGGTAACGCCGGCATACGAGTTTTGTTCTTGCAACATGGTAGGGATGTTCATACGGGCAGCCATTTTCAGTGTTGGGCCGCTGGCATAACCGCCAACGCCAATCGCAGCATCGGGACGAAACTCGCGAATGATATTCTTTGCCATTCGCATCGATTTGAGAAGATGCAGCAACGTCCCCACATTGCGCAAAAGGTTCTTGCGATCGAATCCACGAATCGGGAGGCCGATGATACGGTAACCGGCTGCCGGCACTTTTTCCATTTCCATGCGACCTTCGGCGCCAATAAATAGTATTTCGGCCTCGGGTTCTTTTTCTTTGAGAGCATTGGCGATGGCAATTGCGGGGAAAATATGTCCGCCTGTCCCACCACCGCTGATAATGAATCGATGTGTTATGTTCACTCGGAAAGTAGTTAATGAATTGAACCTGATTGAGCATTGTCATTGTCTGTAACACAGTTTCATGTAATGTATTACATCAAAACGAATGTTCTCCGGCAAATGCAATACAAAAGTACTAAAACTATTGGAAAGGGGCAATTGTCTAGTCCTGGAATAGGGTTACAGAAAAAGTAAACAAAAAACAGGATTATGAAGAGAAGAGTAATCAGGATTACGGATGATTTATTATCGCTCCACTCTATTTCCGCACTATTCTTCTACAGACTTCCACAATTTTCCACAATTCTCACTCACAACAAACAATTGATTATAAACAAAATAATCTTATGGCACAATTATTGAGTATACGTAATTGTGCAAAATTGGATATTACGATTTAAATCAGGTATTAGTCATAATCCATATTTGGCTTATGGATATGAACACACGAATAGCAATA
>JAJZHJ010000302.1 GCA_021804525.1 Bacteroidota bacterium
TCTAACGTCAAGCCTTCATAAATACCCCGCTTCCCTTCAGACACATAATGCTGATGCTTCGCACGTGCTTCATCGGAGATGGCCGTAGCAATTTGATACATTAATGGAGCATTCCACATCGATGCCATTCCAATGCCTTGAGGAAAAACTGTAGCAATACCGCTTCGAGCTACACCATGCAAACATTCATTCCACCAATTATAGGCCGGAATGCCTAAACGGGGGATAGCCGCTGCATTATAGGTCATTTGCGAAACTTTTTCCTGCAATGTCATTTGTGACACCAAATCCTTTGCCCTTTCAACAAACGATAAATTTGGATTCTTATAATCCATGTGTGTTTGGGCAATACTCATCAATGAAAACAGCATAACCCCTACGAATAAGAGTCTTCTCATATAAATATATTTTATCTAGTAAATTAATAAATCATTCTATTGTCATTTGCATATTATGCTGATTACCAATCATCAGTTCTAAATGGAGATGCCGGCAATCCTTCTTTATTGAATAGTTTTGCTCCAACAGGATCATCCGCCCAGGCATAACGAACTGCTATAGGATGCTGAATTGCTTCATTCCATACAACCACCTTATCGCCTTCAATTTTTGCTTTTGCCCATACAAATCGGTGATCTTGTCCTGCAATAGCAAAACATCCGGGTTCAGTACCTTCTTTTACCATCAGCCCTGTCCCTGTATCAGTAAATGATAGCACCACTTTATCGTCTTCAATCTTCATCGATTTATAAATTGGCCCCGAATAAGAGACATGATCGCCATAAGCAATTTTTTCTGCAGCAAGAGAAAGCCGCTTGCCAACATCCATTTTGTCAACAGGATGAATATCATTCCATTCTCCAATATCAATGGTGACTACCAAAGCCGTGTTTGGAACTGATAATGTTTTAAGCTGCGATTCTCGAAGCATTGCCCAATTGCTATTTGACGGCTCTTTTTTAGGTGCCATAAAATTTGGAAGCTGTACAATTAGAAATGGAAAGTTCCCTTCGTCCCATTTTGCTCTCCAATCATAAATAAGTGTAGATAACAGTTTTCTATATTCCACCGGCCTGTCGGTATTGGATTCTCCCTGATACCAGACTGCACCTTTGATTCGATATGGCAACAATGGAGCAATCATCGCATTAAATAAACCTACCGGCTTCCAGCGAATAAATGTCTGTCCCATCAGCGGAGGCATTGCAGCACCAAGATGATATTGCCATGCTCCCTCCAAATTAACAGCAGTATCTCCCTCAACGATAGCATACTGTTTATCAGGGACAAAACCACCTTCACCCACATTGCTAATAATCCGAATCACAATCACATTTGTTCCTGCTTTCAAAAGATGAGCCGGAATAGCATATCGTCGCCGAGGATATTGATAACCAGTAGTTCCCACAAATTCTCCGTTGATAAATACGGAATCAGCATCGACCATCCGACCTAAAATAATTTTTGCCGGTTTCCCTGCCATAGAAGCCGGAATATCCACTGTTTTTCTAAACCACACCGATCCATTAACCATCCCAAGAGCGGTATGTGCCCAATAACCGGGAATTGTCATTGTATCCCATTTCGCAGTATTCAAGGAAGGTGAGTACCAGGAAATTCCTTTATACCCTTCATCCTTTTGTTGCAACAATGTGTACCATGCCTTAGACTGCTGAAAATCTTTTTGTTCTATTTCTCGAATTAAGGTATTATTCTTAAACTTCTGTGCCTCTGCAAAATACGCAGGAAAAGGGTTTTTAAGCGCGTCGGCGCTGATCCACGCTTCTGCGGGAGAACCTCCGAGGCTCGAATTAATCAACCCAATAGGTATTTTGTATTTTGCATAAAGATATTTCCCGAAAAAATAAGCTACTGCAGACCAGTTATAAACATTCTTTGGATTTGCTTCTTCCCAACTCCCTGATTTAAAATCCTTCTGCGGCACCATGAAATTATACGTCTCAGGCACATGAAACTCCCGAATATTTGGATTGGTAGAATTTGCAATAACATCCGGATAAATCCAATTAAAAGATCCCATCGTATGTTCCATATTCGACTGTCCGGCACAAAGCCAAACATCACCAATCAAAATATTGGAAAGTTGAATGGTGTTCGTTCCCTGAATGATCATTGAAAACGGGCCTCCGGCTTTCAAATGAGGCAACTGTACTGACCAGTTCCCTTTGTCATCGGCCAATGACGAATAAGTTGCCCCCAGAAATTTGACCGTTACCTTTTCTTTAGGATCGGCCCATCCCCATATTTTAACATTGATGTCACGTTGCAACACCATGCCGTTACTCACCAATTTAGGTAAATGAACAATCGCATTTACCGGTGAAAAAGTCAACAAAAGAACAACCACAAAAAATACTTTTCGCATTATCTTAGTACACATGATATTGATATTTTAGAAATCAACACAACACAGTTTCAGCTATTAAAATTCATCCCAAAATGTCTTTCAACATCGGATTTGTTGGATCGTCTTTATATTTGTCGATAAACTCAGAAGGCTTCATTCCAAAGAAATCATGAAAACTATTGGTAAAGTAGGAATGGCTCGCGAATCCAACTTTATATGCCACTTCCGAAATATTTATCTCATTGTTAATCATCAAATAAGCAGCTTGTTTTAATCGAATGGAGCGAATCATATCGCTAGGTGAAACTTGAATTAACTCTTTCAACTTTCGATTTAAATGCACACGACTTAAACCCACTTCAATGCTTAACTTTTCGACATTAAATTCGGAATCTTCGATGTTGTCTTTGATGATTTTGATCGTTTTGTCCAACAAGCGCTTGTCGGCAGAATTTACTTTCAACAAGTTATAATCAACATCAATGGGGAGTGTGAATTTTTTCCTGATCGTTTCACGATTGGCAACCACCTGATTGATATGCCGTTTCAAAATATCTATATTAAATGGCTTGGTCAAATACACATCGGCGCCACAATCCAATCCCGTAATAATATCTTCATCTTTAGTCATCGACGAAAGCAAAATGACCGGTATATGATTGGTATTCGGATTAGTTTTAACCTTGGCACATAGGTCATTACCATCCATTTCAGGCATTACAATATCACTAATCACCACATCGGGCAATTCGCTTGCAATGGCATTCCATGCCTCTTTGCTACTCCCAAAAACACTTACACGAAACGCGGCCCCTAATTCAATGCGCAAATATGACAGCATATCTTTATCGTCATCAACTATGAACACCTTCGGCAAACTTCGTGTTGAACTTCGCGTGGTTTCAAATTCGTTATTGAGATCATTGTTTTGGGCGTTGGAAGTCGATTGTGATATGTAAAGGCCTTGATGTTGTTGATTGGGTTGCAATTCATCAGCGGTTAAATGACCTGAAGAAAGAGGAATACGAATATAAAATGTGCAACCAATTTCATTATTTATG
>JAJZHJ010000009.1 GCA_021804525.1 Bacteroidota bacterium
ATGTATTGACAACGAACAATATGTTTATCCTTCGTATGCTTTCAACGCATTGATTAATAAATCATTTTCGTATGGTGATCCTACCGTGATGCGCAAACAGCCTTCACAAAGCATCACGTTGTTCCGGTTACGCACAATAATACTTAGTTCAACAAGGTAGTTGTAAATTGCATTCGCATCGCCCACTTTTACCAAAACAAAATTGGCTGACGATGGATAAATAGTATTCACGTAGGATAACTGACGTAGTTCTACGACCAAACGTTCGCGTTCCTGCAGCAACAAATTGACCCAAGAACGTTTACGGGATTCATATTGTAAATGTTCCAACACTAATTCCTGAGTCAGAATGTTCACATTATAGGGATACTTCACCTTATTGAACAACATAATAATCTCAGGCGAAGCAAATGCCATCCCTAACCGTACACCGGCCAATCCCCATGCTTTGGAAAAAGTTTGCAGAACGATAAGATTAGGATAATGTGTCAAATGTGTCAACCAGCTATCTTCGGGAGAAAAATCAACATACGCCTCATCCATAACGACAATACCCCCAAAATTCTCAAGTACGTGGAGCACTTCGTAACGATCCAACAAATTGCCACTTGGATTGTTCGGGGAACAGAGAAAAATTACTTTAGTTTGCTCATCGACATTATTCAATAGTCGTTTGGCATTCAACGAGAAATCATCATTCAAGTGCACTTTGCGATATTCCACCTGATTAATATCGGCGCTCACCTGATACATGCCATACGTAGGCGCAATGGCAACAACGTTGTCTTGTGCTGGTTCACAAAAGACACGAAACACTAAATCAATAGCCTCATCACTTCCATTTCCCAAAAAAATATGAGTAGCAGGCACCTTTTTTTTAGCGGTTATTGACTCTTTCAACTTCCACTGCAACGGATCGGGATAGCGGTTATAAGGATTGTTGAAAGGATTTTCATTGGCATCAAGGAACGCCGAAGCCTCTCCCTGAAACTCATCGCGTGCACACGAATAAGGTTTCAACGATAAAATATTCTTTCGTACTAACGATGTGATATCTGCCATAATGATATGTATATTACTTTGATAACGACGTTCTTTACATAGTGAAGTTTCGACTGAATGCTTCTACAAAAATACGACATTTACAATGAAATAGTATTCTTTCATCCGTGATATTCTTATTTTAGAGACAAAACTTCTATGGATAAGCTATGTTACCTCGAAAGGATTAATGATGTATTACTGTTTTTTTTGCAAAAAACATATTATGGCAAGCATAGTGCATATTTCAAACAAAATGCGTACCTTGCACTCAATAAATTTTTACAATCAATGAATACAGGAACAGTCAAATTTTACAATGATTCGAAAGGATTCGGATTCATTAAAGACGCTAGCTCATCGAACGAATATTTTGTCCATTCATCTGGATTAAAGGACAATATCCAAGAGAATGATGAAGTTACGTTTGATCTTCAAGAAGGAAGAAAAGGATTAAATGCCGTAAATGTTAAACTAGTATAGTTTATCGCATAGGACATGCTTTTTCAAAAGCCTTACGAAAAGTAAGGCTTTTTTGTTTCTGTTCCACTGTTGCCACCTCATAAAATAGTCAAAAAATAGAGCGATAAATATGGCAATAGGGGTTTGTCCCTTTGTGGTCGTAATAATCCTGATGATAATCTTCAGCCGGCCAGAAATGCGTTGCAGGACGTAACATTGTAGCTACCTTATATCCCTTTTCGGTTAAAATACGCATATACATTTCAGCAATTACTTTTTGAGCATCGTTGGCATAAAAAATAGCCGATAAATATTGCGCTCCGATGTCAGGCCCTTGCCCATCAGTTTGTGTAAAGTCGTGCGTTTCGAAAAAGAGCTTCACCAAAGTCTCATAATTTGTTGCCGATGAATCAAACATCACTTCTGTCGTCTCTAAATGGCCGGTATCACCTTCACAAACTTGTGGATAAGTAGGATTTTCAATATGACCACCCATAAAGCCAACCGTGGTTTCCAACACTCCTTTTGCTTTGCTGAAATGAAATTCCGTTCCCCAAAAACAGCCGGAAGCAAACCACGCAACCTCCGTTTTGGCAGGTTCATCGGGTTTAAAATCCAACGAAAGCGAATTGACACAATGCCGAATATTCTTGGGAGTCAATGATTCTCCCACAAAAACATGCCCTAAATGTGCGCCACAAGCAGCACAAAGAATCTCTTCCCGTTTTTGGTCAGCATCCAGTTGTCGGCGAATAGCGTTCGGTAATTCGTCATCAAAACTCGGCCAGCCACAATGTGAATCAAACTTATCTTCAGAGCGAAATAAAGAGGCACCACATCGTTTGCAGAGATACAAGCCTGCTTGGTTGTTATGCAAAAATGCTCCTGAAAATGGCACTTCCGTTCCTTTATGCACGATGACATTCTCTTCTTCGGGGGTTAGTTTCTTAAAGTCCATAAGTACAAATTGAAGTCGTCTTGACTTTTACAAGTTTTAAATACTAAAAGAAGGAAAGAGCCGTTTTATAAAAAGCAAAATAATAAAACACACTCTTCCCATGTACAAAGTACTCGACAAAGATACGATAAATAGAAAAATAGTGTCATTCATACTTGTACCTAAGAGAGGGTTCAGGACAAAATGTGATATCGCCGAGATTGTAAACTGCATATTGTACAAATTAAAATCAGGTTGTCAATGGCATATGCTGCCGGTTAAAAGTTTATTTTCTAATCACTACTGACCGACAAAAAAATAGTGGATCAAAAAAGGGAAGCCATCTAAGCGATAACTTCCCTGTATATAGTACTTTTGTTTTTCCACAAACATATAGATTATATGGACAAAGATCTAACAAAAGATTTCACTATCAAATAATAAATGGTCTTTTAGCAAACTCTAGCATAAATTACTTTTGATGTAATGCTTCTGCAATGGCATGTTCAACCATAGGCATCATAATCTCGTATCCGGCTTTGTTGGGATGAACTCCGTCAATGGTATATTCTGATTTAAAACCATTTCTGCCATCTACTACACGGGAAAAATAGTCGAGATAGACCAACCCATTCTTTTTTGTGTATGCTTTGATCCATTTGTTCAAAGCAATAATCTTTTCGGCAGGTTGTAATCCTTTGTGCCAAGGATAATCGTAAACGGGAAGCACCGACGACATCACGACACGAATATGGTGAGCTTTTGCCAACTCACACATAGAAGCAATGTTATCTTCAATCATCCCTAATGTGGAAGGTCCTGTATTTCCGGCAATATCGTTTGTACCTGCCATGATCACCACCACTTTGGGATGCAACGCAATCACGTCGGCACGAAAGCGCAACAACATTTGCGGAGAAGTTTGTCCACTGATGCCTCGATCAATATAATCATGTGAGGCAAAGAAATCAGGAAACATCTTTCCCCATCCTTCCGTAATGGAATTTCCCATAAAGACCACGCGTGTCTCATTGGGTTTTAGTGCTCCCATTGAATCATTTGCTGCACGGTACCGATTTAAATTTGCCCAGTCCTGAGCATGAACAAAAAGTCCTAAGGATAGAAAGCAGTAAAGAAGCCCCATGCTAAGTTTCATTTTCATAGTGATATGGTTTTTAGTGTTTAATATGGACAAAAATAGACAAATAAATTGATGTTGTAGAGAAAATGTGAATTATCTCTTTGCCAATAATTCTTTACATAAAAAATAGCGTGAGTTTCTGCAGAAACAGATACCTCACGCTATTTTATTTTCTAAAATTTCTACGTTGTTTTAATGTTTGAAAAATTTATTCCACAAATTGTTTTCCAATTCTTTTCCACCATCTGTACCGGCTAAATCACCAAATTTGAAGATTCCATCTTCATTCATATTAATCGAAATATTGAATGTGTTTGTGGTCGTGGTGTCGTTAATAGGAACAATTTGAACAGTGTATGCACCCTTTGGCAAACCCCATAATTTGAAATGGTTATGATCGTTAGCATCCGACGCAGTTGTAATGGTATCACCGTTGTAGATAATGAATATTTTATAGGCTAATTTGCAATTCAACGTATCTGGTGTAATAAAACCATCAAGCGAAGCTGTTTCGTTGGTGACAAAACCGCGTAAAACCGGTTTCAACATATAGCCGTTGTGCGAATAGACGATGGAACGTGCTAAATTGAAATCTACCATGATGGAATCGCCACTTGCAGTAGCATGTTCCTGATTGATATGTAAGATGACGCTGTTTTGATTATTCCAAATAGACAATGGCTTGATAGTGCTATCTGCCAACTCAACGGTATTATTTGAACCAATATTAAGTCGAATGTTTTTAATCAAAGCGATGTTAGGCAATTGAATTTGACCTAACTGTCTGAAGAATCCATTCGAGAGCGCTTTTAAGTTATACACGCCTGCACTGAAAGGAGTCAGCGTTTGCCACTTAGAAGAATCGCCGGCTAACTGATAGTCAATACCGGTAATTTCCACATTCACTGCTTTGAAATTATACCATGCCGGAGCATCTGTCACCAAAAATGAGACGTTTCGTCCCGCGGTTGTGCTACTGCTGTTCGTCGAACAAGACGCTAATGCTACTAACACAACACTCATCATCAAAAATTTAAATGCCTTCATTTGTTTGTTGTTTTAAAATTAAACTACATAAAAACGGATGATATAGTAACTAAGAAATCAAGTGATTGGCATGGCGAAGCTATTCGTCTTTTGTTAATCGGGATGATTTCTACGGAATATTCATGAAAAAGCAAAAGAACGCGTTTTTAGGTGAAGCAATCATTGAGGGCGTTACTGCTTAAATATGTTGCTTCACAAGATTCAATAGCTGAGGCTTTGGCATCAGGCCTGCCTGGCGAAAAAGTAGTTGTCCTTTTTTGAATACCATCAGTGTCGGTACTCCCTGAATTCGATAGTTATTGGCAATTTCAGGGTTTTTGTCGACATCAATTTTGATCACTTTAATGTTGTCACCAAGTTCGGTAGCCACTTCTTTGAGGATGGGCGATTGCACTTTGCAAGGCCCGCACCATTCGGCAAAGAAATCGATGATTACCGGCTTATCACTTTGAATCAGTTCTTCAAATTTTCCATTCATAAGCGTTGATTGTCGTTGATTGATTTAATAACGCAGAAACCGTTGTTTCTATTGTTTTATTTCTGATTACTCAAACAAATCGTAGCAAAGATAAAGTGTTAAATCAAAAAATGCACCAATCAGTAGAAAACTTGGTGCATTTTTAGACTATTTATCAGATTTCTTCAGTTTCTACTATTTTAGCTAAAAGATCTGCATAGGGCAGAATTAAGTATTTGCCACCTTCAAATTCTATTTCTGTTCCGCTGAATGACTTGTAAATTACCAAGTCACCAGGTTTTACTTCGGCATTGTCAATGACTCCCATCCATTTGATCGGGGCAATTTGTGACTTTTCTTTTGCCGTATCGGGAATAATGATTCCTGATGCTGTTTTTTGTTCTTGTGTGGTTTCGGATAAATCAAGCACCACTTGTTGATTGACCGGTTGTAGTTCTCTCATAATGCGTTATAATTTAATGGTTGATTAAAGTTCTAATAATTCTTTGAGTCGGGGTTGGTTGAATCCAACTACAATTTGACCGTTGATCTCGGTTTGAGGTACGCCTTGTTGTCCTGTGCGACGGGTCAGCTCTTCGGCAGCCCGTTGATCGCGCGATACGTCCACATCGGTAAATGGAATGTTGTTTTTACGTAACCAAGTTTTCAACGTATTACACCAACTGCATGTAGGCGTGGAATAAACCGTGACGTGTTTCACCGTTTTTCCTTCGGCTTTTGCTTTCGCCTGGTAAATAGCGCTTTCCATCAATGCTTTGTAATAAGTGCTTTCCTGGCAGCCTTTCACAGCATTCATGTATTGGCCATTCTCAAAAACTAAAAGCGTGGGAGCGCTTGTGATTCCATATTGAACGTGAATGTCACGCACTTGTGTCACGTCGGCTGTATAAACCGGTACGCTGCTTTCGTTGCTAACTGCTGCTTCCAAATGGTTGTAGGCACAAAGACTTTGTTCGTTGCCGGCTTTGTACAAGAGGAGAAAGGTTTTGTCTTGTTTCTCTACTTTTTGTTGAAAATCGGATAGTGAACTTACAGTTTCCATATCAGGTGTTTCTTTAATATCAATTGGTAAACTCTGTGTCCAATATGTTTTTTACTTGTTGCTTGCTTTGAATGCTTGAAGTGGCTTTCACTACTTTGCCATTTTTATAGTAGATGGTAAAAGGGATACCCATAAAACCTCTTACTTCAGGCAATTGTCGGATGACAAACGCTTCTGGATTATCAAACTCCATGTCGCAAAATTTCACATGTTTGTATTCATCTTCCAAGTCTTCGGCAATGCCATAAACCGGAATACACATGGGTCCCATACGACCACATATAACCATAACATTTTCGTTTTCACTCACAATTTGTTGCAAACCTGCTGCAGATTCGATGTGTTTTAAGTTTGTGTATAACATACCTTTATAATTATTTGATTGTTTGTTTTTTGTTTCTGCAAAGTTAGTGCCCTAAAAAGCGAAAGCAAAGCGATTAGGCTTTGCTTTCTACAAGGGAACGATTGAAATAGATCAATGTTTTTGTTGTTGCATTTCTATGGAAGTACAAAGATGAAAAAATAGGAAGGATAGAAATTACGTAATATCAGCACCATTGTATACTGAATGACAACGCATTAAACTTCATTTATTAAGACACAAACAAGATTTAATTACAAAAATACCAAGTCTCTAAGTATCAAAGGAACATTAATTTATTTCAAGTTAACTTATCTCTCAGTCCTGTCAAGTATACTCCGATATCTTTTCTGCTTGCAACAAGCGTACATATTTTTTGATGTAGAATTTTTCGGTGAAATGATCAAACCCTTTTTCTTGCAATAGGGCTTTCCAGTCGCGAGCAATGTAGTCGAAAGCATAAGAACATTCAATTTTACGAAATACAAATCGGTGCAATACTGGCATGGTATCCATGTCAAATTCTGCAAAGTCGAGCACGGCTAAGATTCCGCCTTTGCGAAGATGACGAGAAGCATTGTCTATAATAACCTGTCGCACTTCTTGCGGAAATCCATGAATGACGAAACTGATGAAAACGATGTCAAACGATTGTTTTAAGTCAAATAGCTGATCGATGCGTTGTTGAACAAAAGTAACGTGAGCATCTTCTTTGAATTTCTGCTTAAAGGCTGCCATCATAATGGGTGATAGATCCAATCCCACGAGTTGACCTTCGTTTTTTAAATAGGGCAACATCAACGAAGCATTTCGTCCCGTGCCGCATCCTAAATCGAGAATGCTTTGCCCTGGTTGAATGTGTAACGATTTGATGGCGTCTTCGATAAATTGATGATAACGTCCGAATGATCCCAAATTCATCAAGCTATCGTAATGTTTCGAGATGAATGGAGTGAGTTCTACGCCCGATTCGGGATAGAGTTTGGTAAATTTATTTTGCATAGATAATTTCTTTTACTCTCTTATTCCATTGGCTTTCAGTAAAGCATCAATAGTGGGCTCTTGTCCGCGGAAACGTTTATAAAGAATCATGGGAGCTTCTGTTCCTCCTTTTGACAGGATGTTACTGCGAAACGAATCGGCTGTGGCAGGATCAAAAATACCTTGTTTTTTGAATACTGAAAACGCGTCGGCTTCAAGTACTTCTGCCCATTTATAGCTGTAATAACCTGCCGCGTAACCTCCTGAAAAGATATGACTGAACGAGGTGCTGATACAGGTATTGTCAATGACCGGCAAAATGTTTGTTTTTTGAGTGGCTTGTTGTTCAAACGTCATTACATTGCCAGTGAACGGTTGATCGAGCGTATGCCATGCCATGTCGAGAAATCCGAAATTGAGCTGACGAACACACAGATAACCTATGTTGTAATTTTCAGATGTTTTGAGTCGTGCAATCAATTCGGTGGGAATTTTTTCTCCTGTTTGATAGTTGACGGCAAACTGATCGAGAAACGCTTTTTCGGTACCATAGTTTTCCATGAATTGTGAAGGTAGTTCTACAAAATCACGATAAACACTGGTGCCTGACAAAGAGGCATATTGTGTGTTGGCCAACATTCCGTGCAGCGAGTGTCCGAATTCGTGCAGAAACGTGTGTACTTCGTCATACGTCAACAACGCCGGTTTGGTGGCAGTAGGTCGCGTGAAATTCATCACCAGACTGATTTGCGGACGGCTGTTTACTTTCCCATCCTTCCATTGTCCTTTAAATTCGGTCATCCATGCACCGGCGCGTTTGCCTGCCCGCGGATAAAAGTCGGTATAGAGCAACGCTACAAATTTTCCATCTTTATCAAATACTTCAAATGCTTTTACTTCAGGATTATAAACGGGAATGTTTTTCGCAGGTTTGAATTGGATGCCATATAGTTTGGTTGCTAGTCCAAACACGCCGTTGATGACCTTGTCAAGCTCAAAGTATGGCCGCAACGCATCTTCATTGAACGCATATTTCTCTGCTTTGAGTTTTTCGGAATAATACGACCAATCCCAAGGTTGAATGGTAAACGTAGCTCCAAGTGCATTAGCATACGTTTGTACGGCGTTGTACTCATTTTCTGCTTCGGGTTTGTAAGCTGCCAATAGTTCGTTTAGCAACTTATAGACGTTTGCACTGTTTTCCGCCATGCGATGACGCAGCACATCATCGGCATACGTTTTATATCCTAATAAATTAGCAATTTTAAGACGAAGGTTCACAATGTCGCGTGCTGTTTCGCGGTTGTCGTTGGCATCGCCATGTGTTCCTTTAGTTGTAAACGCCATGTATAACTTTTTGCGAAGGTCACGATTGTCTAAAAACTTCATTGCCGGCACATAGCTGGGCGCCGAAAGATCGAGTATCCAACCGGTTTCTCCCTTTTGTTTGGCTTTTTCGGCAGCAGCTTCAAGAAAGTCGGATGAAACTCCTTGCAACTGCGAACGATCGGTGATTAACAACGAATAGTCATTTACTTCTTTCAAGGCGTTACGTTCAAATTGAAGACTTGCCGCGCTCAATTGTTTGGTAAGTTCGCGGTAGGTTACTTTGTCAGCTTCGTTCAGATTGGCACCATTGTCGGCAAAATGATCATACGTATTTTGCAACAGTGTCTTTTGTTCAGGTGTCAGAGTAAGACGATCGCGTTGATCATACACGGCTTTGATGCGGGCAAAGAGTTTTTCGTTCAGCGAAATGTTGTTGGCGTGTTCTGTCATTAGTGGCGAAAGTTCTTCGGCTATTTTTTCCATTTCGTCGTTGGTGTCGGCACTGTGTAGGTTGTAAAACACATGACTGACTCGATCTAAAAGTCGCCCCGAATGTTCGAGCGCTTCGATGCTGTTCTGAAAAGTAGGTGCTTGCGGATTATTGACAATAGCGGCAATCTCTTTATCTTGCTGCCGCATTCCTTCTTTGAAAGCCGGAAGGTAATGTTCGTTTTTTATTTTGTCGAACGGAACGGCGCCATGAGGCGTTTTGTAAGGTTCCAAAAAAGGATTTTGAGAGGTTTCTCCCAATGCTGAAAGGTTCATTGTAGCTGTCATAAACAAGAAGATGATAGATTTTAAATTCATGGTCATGGATTGATTAAAGGTAAACGCACTGATTCTTCGATTAAAAAACAAAGTTAGTGGATTTTGTTTGAAAGAGGACAAAAAGTTACAAAAGCGGAAGCAGACTGCAATATGAAACAAGTCCCGTCTTGCGGGACGAGTTCCATACGTCCTTAAACAAAAAAATTATTATCGTATGAAATTAGTGAAGTTGCTAATATGGCTGCAAAAGTAAAGCCTGCACTCCAAGGCAGGCTTTACTAGTAAACACTTTCCAGACTGAAGGACTTCAAGAATTGACAGTTGACAATGAATTTGCAGATTAACGGATTACTATTGCCAATTGCCTTTGAAGTTCCCTATTGCCTCTGAAGTTCCCTACCTCGACCGTATTTCTTTTTTCATAAAAGAGACGTACGATAAAACAAAGCAGGTTATGGTAGCTGCAACGAGGCCTGTCACCTGAGGCCACACTATCAGCAGACTCTGGCCAAGTGGTAACGGGCCGGGTATGGTTCCATATACCTGTTCCATGGTCAACGGGCCGAGGCTGCGAACTGTTGGCATCAATAACGTGGTGGTGGCATCACTGAAAAGTTGGTTGGGCAAAATACGCATCAACGTGAGCCGGAGTTCGTCCAAATGCAACATCTGAAGTGGCGATGCCATTTCCATTTGCGAAGGTGCCAATGCTTTCATAATCAAGCTGACAATCAACGGATAGAAGACAGTTAGGAACAACCAAATGGCAATGCCCGCCAATGCAGCGGTTGCCGGTTGACGAAACCGGACCGAAAACAAGATTGAAAGGTTGAGCCAGAAAGCCACATAGAAAATGCTTAGTAGAATAAAGAACACGATACGCCAAAACTCTTCCGCTGTGGGAGGAATGCCAATAGTGACCAACCCGAGTCCCATCACCAGAAAACCAAGGGCGAAAAACATTACGCTGATGACGAACAATGCGCCTGTAAACTTGGCGTTAATCAGGTAGTCGCGATGAATGGGCTGTGCAAGTACCCGACTCAACGTTCCGCGGTTATGTTCCGAATTAATGGCGTCGAATCCAAGACTGATGCCCAACAGAGGCCCGAGAAAACTGATGAACACAAAGAACGATGGCATGGTGCCGTCGGATACGGTAAACAGTTTCAGGAAAAAGAACGAATTCTGCACATCGCTTGCTTTCATGGCATGACCAATGTTAGTCAACGCCGTGTACATCGAACCAATACATGTCAGGGCAATGATGGCAATCAGAATGATGAAACGCCAACTTCGCACATGATCGGATATTTCCTTTTGAACAATCACCCAAAACGGATGTTTCACTCCGTTTTCATTTCCGAACCAGTGGGGTACAGCGTGCAAGGTGTTGGCATTGACCCGTGCCGGCTCAGTAAGAGGCAGTGTTTGCGCCATTTGATTATCCATGATTTTCGCCTCCTTCAAAATATTGGTAGTAAATTTCATCGAGACCATATTCTTTCTTATTCAGGTAATTCATCGTTACGCCCGATTCAATAATCGCTCTGGCAATGTCGGCTGTTGCATCGCGTGACGATTCAATCTGAAACACGTCATTGTTTAAAGTGATGGTTTTGATTCCTTCAATGGGTTGCAAAACATGTTTCATCCAATCGACGGTGTAGCTGGAAGTTTTCCCGTCGGAAGAGCCGGGAGCACTTTGAGCCAATGTAGCTTCAACAACATAAGGATGATCCTTGAATAGTTGTTGTGCCAACGTATGGATATTACCTTCGCCCAATAACCGACCATTGACGAATATACCCACACGGTCGCAAACTTGCTGCACCTGATGCAGGTTGTGTGATGCAAACAACACGGTAAGACCTTCGTCCCTGCTCAGTTCCACAATAAGTTCAAGGAATTCGCGTACCCCTTTAGGATCGACACCCGACGTAGGTTCATCTAAAATGATCACTTCGGGATTTTTAATCAGTACATCGGCCAAGCCAAGCCGTTGACGCATTCCGCGCGAGTATTTGCCTGTTTTCTTTTTCAACGCATCGGCCAGGCCAACTTTGATAAGCAATTGTTCGGCTCTCTCTGCAGCTTCTTTTTCGGGAATGCTGTTGAGACGGGCGGTATAAATTAAGTTTTCAAAGCCGGAACGGTTGTCATAGAATCCTACATCTTCGGGCAGATAGCCAACCCTTCTTTTCACTTCGACCGGATTGCTTGTAGAATTAATTCCGCAAACTCTCACCGAGCCGAAAGTAGGATCGGTCAATCCTAGCATCATGAGAATGGTAGTTGACTTGCCGGCGCCATTCGGCCCGAGCAATCCAAAGATTTCTCCTTTACGAATCGTCAGATTCAGGTGGTCGACGGCTGTAAACGATTCATACATTTTGGTCAAATCGACCAATTCGATGATAATATCGTTCACGGGTTACCTCCTTCCATATTTACGGAACAGAATATAGACGCTTCCTAATGCGATGATGATGATGAGTACTCCAATCCAACCCCACAGCATGGAAGTTCCTACTGAAATTCTTAGGGTTAGATCTGAGGATGACTGCGAATTATTGGCGTGAACATCCGTTTGATAATCGCCAGGGATTGCTTTTTTATCCGCTTTAATGATAGCAAATACCTGAGCAGAAGCTCCAGGAGGAAGATCAGTCACCGTTTTCGGATCGAAGGTGACATCCCAGTTGGCAGGCGTGGAAGCCGTTAAATTGATGTTTTGTAGTTCAGAAGAACCGGTGTTTTGAACGAGCAGTTGAACACGCTTCGTGCTGCCAGCCGTGATATTAGCGCTTAATAAGCCGGTTGGTGTTGTGAGAGTCATGCTGTAGGAGCCGGTAACCACTACATATAATTGCATGGTTGCCGATGTGTTGCTTGTCTGTGCAATCACTGGAATGGTATAGGTTCCAGCGGGAATTTGACTCGGTGGAGTGATATCGATCATAATGCTTTGTGTTTTGTTCGGATCGACACTAACAGAGGATACCTGCTTGTAATTGGCTTTGAAATCGACTGTCCAACCCGGATCCACTTGAGCAGTCATAGCATATAATTGCGTGTCTGCGGTCATGTTCTGCAAGTTGGCCTGATAGGTAAAAGTAGTTTTCGCTGTGCCTTCCATGTTAGGCTGATCGGTTGACAATGTTGTTTTATATGTACCCTGTTGTGATACAGTCACCACCAAAGGTAACGAAGCATGTCCAGGTGCTACTACCCTGAAATGATAACTCCCCTTATTAATCTTTAGAGGTACATTCACTGTCAATATAAAACTTTCTTTCGCTCCTGGAAGAATAGAAAGTTGTGAGATATTCCATCCACCCGATTGCAGAGTTGATGTCCAACCCCGTGGCATCCCTTCCACAACCATTTTCAGATTTTGTGTTTTGCTTCCGTTGTTGATAGCATCCACATTATACGTAATAGATTGCCCGGGCGGAACAGAAATGTTCGTGTAGGGTGTATACAAGGTTACACTGTCGGCTGAAACCGCTGCAGCGCTTTTCGCAGGCCATAGAAGGCCAATTACTGCAAATAAAAGCAGAGTTACATTTTTTGTACGATTCGACATAAAAAACCCTCCATTTTTTAGATGATTAATAAGTAATTATAAGACGGCGGGCAAATTTATGAGAAGGTTTGAAATTAACAATACGGCTTTTTCTGAAGAAATGTTTCATTGCTGTTTTAACAGTTGAAATAAGTCTCATTTTCACGCGTTTATTGTTCTGTGCAAAAAAACAGAATAGCATTTAAAGATTTATATCGACCAAAATAAAGAGTAATTTGGCAGGAAACAGATCAGAAAACAAAGAAGTTGGAAAGTGGATGGTTAATGATCAATTGTTAATGATCCATGATAAATATGGCAATTTTTCAATCAACGATCCACGAGATTGAATGAATTGGAAACTACGAAGCAAAGACCAAACAACTACAATGTGGCGATGGTCTTCTCAAGCATGAGTCCGAAGGGTAATATGTTTAGGATACAATCCCACAACGTAGAGAGGATAACAGTACATCTTATTATCCCTCTGTGGAAGAAAGTCACGAAAGATGCCAAAAACTGTAGGAGTTAAGGCTGAATGAATCGGAAATTATCAATTGCTCATTGTTAACTTCTTCAGCCTTAACTCCTACAATCTTTCAGTTTTACAATCCAAAACCTCCGCTTTTTTGTTTTACTAGATCGG
>JAJZHJ010000303.1 GCA_021804525.1 Bacteroidota bacterium
AGCTACGGTATGATAATCAGGCGCTGTGCCACTAAGTAACATTTCGGGTGTACTTCCCATCCAAAGACCGGACTCTGGCGTATAGCACAAATAAACAAATGCCGAAGGATAACGTTCGCAAGCTCGCAAGAAAGCGGCAACGGGAGAACTTGTCTCATCACGTTGCTCAACATGATAGCGCGAAAGTACTAATTTATCAAAGGATTGCTGATCTAAGGCGTCTAAGAACCGGCGAAAAGTGACTTCGTAGCTTTTCTTCTCTTCACTCATACCTTGCTTGCGTTGCAGCCGCTCATCCGTTGCTTTTGGGACAGACAGCCAATGCTCAAACGCTTGCGAACGAATAAACAAGTCAATCGCGTCATATCCATCCGCAACCTGTTCGGGACGAATAATCAGGATTGGTTGTGACGGTTCGATATGAAAAGGCGCCAGAACAAAGCCTTCACACCCATTCAAATCGGCGTAATCATACCGTTTTTCTATATGATCCCTCGAAGCAACAATCAAAGCCGGTTCGGTTGATAAAGGGATTCGATACAGCACGAAGCCTAAGTTTTTCCCGATCAATTGCCCGATAGTGCCTATATGTTGAGAAAGTGAATTCAAACGTGTTGTTGTTTAGTAATCAAATTAGTGACCCGCACGGTGGAAATTAATTTCTGGTCGTTCGACAAGATATCTACATTCCAAACGTGGCTTCTTTTGCCATGGTGAATAAGCGAAGCAATGGCATGAACCTCACCGCTTCGTATGGAAGAAACGTGGCTGGCGCTGATTTGCATACCCAATGCCACTTCATCCTCTTCGCATATCCATTGCGATCCGAAACCGGCCACTGTTTCTGCCAATGCTATCGAAGCCCCTCCGTGTAAAATGCCTACCGGTTGAATGGTACGGGCATCCACAGGCATGACAGCCTCTACTTTTCCATCCGAAACGAACGTAAATTCGATGCCCAATTGATCCAATAATGAACCCTGACACATCGTATTGATTTGGTTTATTGATAGATTATGATCCATATTATGCTGTTTAAGTGCTCTTTTTTAAGAAACGCAAAGTTAAGCATAGAAGAAGCGGAATGATGACGAACAAGTGTCAAAAAACATTTCAACGGACATAGCGCATTCAATATTAATGTTTTATATTACACATATAATAGCGAAGCTTGCTAAATCACTTACAGACTATCCATTGACAAGCCGTTTACGACACCACTCAAGTACTTTCTTCGTAGTTTGTTCGTAGATTATTCGTACATAGGTCATAGATAATACGTATATAATACCTATATGATACGAATATAAAACGTAGATAATACCTACTTATTTAAATAGGTATTATCTATGTATTACATACGTATTAGATTCGTATAAAATATAGCTATACCTAAATCAAGGTGCGGACGAAGTACGAAGAATCAACGATAGAACAGCGAAACATAGATGTGCCGCTCAATTAGTGTAGGCCTGAGAAAGCAGAAGGCTGTGAAGCGCAGAAAGATTGTGAAGGCATCCGCTATCACCTTACATACTATTAAAAACAAAAATCCTCTGCAACTTTATGAGTTACAGAGGATATCGAAAATAGTAGCGGTGAGGGGGGGATTCGAACCCCCGGTACGGTTACCCGTACGACAGTTTAGCAAACTGTTGGTTTCAGCCGCTCACCCACCTCACCTTTGAGATATAATCAACGTAGCAGCTTACTTTGCAAAGCGGTGCAAAAGTAGGAATTTATTTTTGCTTTTTCAAATTATCTTACTAAATATTGCAGAAACCATTGGCTAATTTTGCAACCTGTTTGATAGTCACCAAAATAATCGATTCATGAAGAGAAAATTGCATAAGAAATCGAAGCTGTTTGTATATGTTGTTCGTCTTGTCATTGCAGTTTTGATAGCTGTAGTTAGCTATCAACTCTATAATTATTTTCATGCCAACTTTTATACGGCCAATCATGAGACCGTATATTTATACATTCGTCCCAACGACACGTTTACCGATGTTGTCAATCAAATAAAGAAAAAGAACGTAGTCAGGAATATTCGTTCGTTTGTTGAATCGGCCACCCTGATCGGATACGATAAACATGTGCGAAGTGGACGCTACGCAATTACCGACGGCATGGACAATCAAACGTTGCTGTATCATCTGGCCAAACGGATTCAAGCACCTGTGCATCTGACTTTTAATAATTTAAGGACGAAGGAACAATTGGCAGGTCGCTTGTCGGCACAGCTTATGATTGATTCCTTAACTATCATCCAACATTTGGACAATATGGTGTATGATAAACGTTTCGGATTTACGCCTGAAACTGTTGTCGCACTGTTTATACCGAATACCTATGATGTTTTGTGGGATGTTTCCATGGAGCAATTGATGAAAAGGATGGATCATGAGTACAAGCTTTTTTGGACGCCGGAGCGATTGGCCAAAGCAAAGGCTGAGAATCTATCGCCGATCGATGTGGTTACATTAGCTTCTATTGTGGAAGAAGAGACTAACAGAGCTCAGGATAAACCTGTTATTGCAGGACTTTATTTAAATCGATTACATCGTGGAATGCCACTACAATCGTGTCCTACCGTAAAATTTGCCTTGCAAAACTTTGCATTACAACGGGTCACGGGTAAAGATCTACAAGTGAAATCGCCTTACAACACCTATCATCATAAAGGATTACCTCCAGGTCCTATTCGTATTCCAACCATCGAAAGCGTGGATGCTGTATTAAATTTTACTCCGAACAATTATCTCTACATGTGTGCCAAAGAAACCTTTAACGGAGAACATTACTTTGCGACAACGTGGGCAGAACAAAAAAGGAATGCCGCACGCTATGCTGCCGCGTTGGATAAACTGGGTATTTATCAATAATGCTACATCCAGGAGGAGAGTGTGTGCTGTTTCAGTTCCTTGCGTAATGCTTTGTGATTGGGCAAAATTTGTTCCACTTTTGCCCAAAACCGCTCGCTGTGGTTGTGTTCTACAGTGTGACAAAGTTCATGCACAATGACGTAATCGATGAGGTATTCGGGCAGAAGGAGCAGGAAGAGAGAGAGATTGATATTGTTGACAGACGAACAGCTACCCCACCTTGTTGTACTTGCTTGAATTTTAACTGATTTGTATTTTAGTCCGCTTTTAAGCGCCCACTCGGACGTTTTTTGCGGCAGCACCTTTTTGGCATCTTGTCTCAAAAAATAGATAATCCCATTGTGAATGGTTTTCTGCACGGCAGGAGAGTTGACATCACGTTGCCGGGGATATTCAACGGTAAGCGTCTTGTCAGCTAAACGAAAGAACACCTGCTGTCGATCTGTGGCAATCACATGAACTGTAAATGTTTGTGTTTTAAGTGGATGTGATTCGTCTATCAG
>JAJZHJ010000304.1 GCA_021804525.1 Bacteroidota bacterium
AGCACGTCAGCATCCAAAGCGGGTCGTTTTTTCTGAAGCCAATTATTTGAATATGTTGAAAGCTGCAGTGAATGCAAAAACGGAAGGCGTTTGTTTTCCGATTTTATTAGGGAATGAAGAACGCATCGAAAAAATGGCAGCCGAGAATAATATTGATTTAACAGGTATTGAAATTGTAAACCTTCGACATGATCGTGAAGAAGAACGTCGTGCCCGTTATGCAAAAATTTTAACAGATAAATGTGGCCGTGATGGAATGACATTGACTGATGCTCTTGAAAAAATGTTTGATCGTAGCTATTTTGGTATGATGATGGTTGAAACAGGTGATGCCGATGCCATGATTACAGGTGCTTATACTAATTTTATTGAAAACATCAATGCAGCAAAACAAGTGATTGGAATTCGTGAAGGCGTAAAACACATAGCAGCCATGCATATTGTGAACACTAAAAAAGGCACATTCTTTTTAGCGGATACGCTTTTTAATCGTCATCCTGATACAGAGACATTGATTGATATTGCTCGTTTAACTTATCAAGCTGTTAAATTTTTTGCACATGATCCTGTCATTGCAATGGTTTCATATTCAAACTTCGGAGTTGACAAACAAGGTAGCCCTGCAAGTGTGCATCGTGTGGTTGATACATTGCATAAGATATGCCCAGATATGATCGTTGATGGAGAAATGCAAGTGAATTTTGCATTGAATCGTGCATTGCGTGATGAGAAGTTTCCTTTCTCTAAATTAAAAAATCAAGATGTTAATACTTTGATATTCCCAAATTTAAGTTCGGCTAACACAACAAGTAAAATGCTCTTGGAGATGGGGATGGTCGATATGATAGGTCCGATTCAAATGGGTTTAAAAAAGCCGATTCATATTCTTGACGTAGAGAGTTCAGTACGCGACATTGTGAACATGACTATTATTGCTGTTATTGATGCTATTGTCGATGAACAAAAAAGACAAAACCAAATTGGGGATTTACAATAATGATATATGTTGCAAATTGATGATACAATTATCAGCTTGGACGTAATTGACCAGAATTTTGCATGTGATTTATCAAAATGCAAAGGTATCTGTTGCGTGGAGGGAGATGAAGGAGCGCCGGTTACCGAGGATGAAGTGAGTCAAATTGAAACTCTGTTGCCCATTATTTGGGACGATCTTTCAAATAGAGCACAAGAGGTGATTGCTCAACAAGGTGTAGCCTACGCCGACAGAGACAATGAGCTTGCTATCTCCATAATAGATGGGGCTGAGTGTGTATTTGCTTTTCAAGATGGTCATGGTTATTGGAGATGTCGTATAGAACAGGCGTTTGAACAGCAGAAAACGACATTCAAAAAGCCATTATCATGTCATCTATATCCTGTTCGTCTTCAGAAGCATAAAACTTTTGTTGCTGTTAATTACCATCAGTGGCATGTTTGCCACGATGCTATTGCATCCGGAAACGATCAAAACAAGCCACTCTACCAATTTCTAAAAGAGCCTTTGATTCGTTCATTTGGCGAAGAATGGTTTCAACAACTAACTAGTGCTGCTGATCATTTTACAAAGACGCAATACAATCATTGATTTATTCTGTGTTCATTAAATTAGAGTTATAAACGATTAGTTATCAAATAAAATCAAATGTTTAGAACGCATACATGTGGTGAATTGCGCCTCAATCATGTCAACGAACATGTCATATTATCTGGTTGGGTGCAGCGTATTCGTAAAATGGGAGGAATGACTTTTGTCGATCTTAGAGATCGTTTTGGCATTACGCAATTGGTATTTAATCAAGAGAAAAACGTTACCTTATTTGATCAAGCTAATCGAATAGGCCGTGAATGGGTCATTCAGTGTAAAGGAATTGTGGCTGAAC
Organism: Bacteroidota bacterium; assembly: GCA_021804525.1. Classification (GTDB taxonomy): domain Bacteria; phylum Bacteroidota; class Bacteroidia; order Bacteroidales; family Paludibacteraceae; genus Microbacter. The sequence goes on from JAJZHJ010000304.1 coordinate 1,884, forward strand.
GAAGCAATAAAAATCAACATTTAGATACAGGCGGCATTGAAATCATTGCTGTTGAATTAATCGTTCTCAACGAATCAAAAATTCCTCCTTTTACCATTGAAGATGATACTGATGGCGGAGATGATTTGCGGATGGAATATCGTTATATTGATCTTCGACGAAATACGGTCCGTCGTAATTTAGAATTACGTCACTTAATTGCATTGGAAGTACGAAAGTATTTGCATGAGTACCAATTCTTAGAAGTGGAAACGCCTGTTTTAATTAAATCTACTCCTGAAGGCGCACGTGATTTCGTCGTTCCATCTCGAATGAATCAGGGAGAGTTTTATGCATTACCTCAATCGCCGCAACTGTATAAACAATTATTGATGATTGCCGGTTTTGATCGTTACTTTCAAATTGTGAAATGTTTTCGCGATGAAGATTTACGCGCCGATCGGCAACCGGAGTTTACACAAATTGATTGTGAAATGTCGTTTGTGGAACAAGATGATGTATTGAATATTTTTGAAGGAATGGTGAAACATCTGTTTAAAGAAATTCATCATATTGATATGCAGTCGTTTCCAAGAATGACTTATGCAGATGCAATAAGGTTATATGGTTCTGATAAACCTGATTTACGATTTGGAATGTCATTTGTTGAGTTGAAAGAACTTGTATCCGGACATCAATTCTCTGTTTTTGATACTGCAGATTATGTTGCAGGTATCTGTGCATCTGGATGTAGCACGTTTTCTCGTAAGCAATTGGATGAATTGACAGAGTTTGTTAAACGTCCTCAAATAGGAGCAAAAGGGTTAGTTTACATTAAATACGAGCTAGACGGCTCTTTTAAATCTTCTATTGATAAATTTTATGCGCTAGAAGACTTGAAAGTAATAGCGAATGCAATGAATGCGCAACCTGGTGATTTAATTTTGATTTTAGCCGGAGAAACTAAAAAAACTCAGAAAGCTTTGTCTGAATTACGGTTAGAAATGGGGAATCGGTTAGAATTGAGAAAGAAAAATGATTATTCTCCACTTTGGGTTGTTGATTTTCCATTATTTGAGTGGGATGACGAAACGCAGCGTTTTTATGCCATGCATCACGCATTTACGTCTCCGAAACCAGAAGATGTTTCTTTGTTAATGTCAAATCCGGGTAAAGTTCGTGCAAATGCCTATGATATGGTTATCAATGGAGTTGAATTAGGCGGTGGTTCAATTCGGATTCATAATAGTGAACTGCAACACAAGATTTTTCAAATTATGGGCTTTAGTGAGGAAGAAGCTCAATTTAAATTTGGTTTTTTGATGGATGCTTTCAAATTTGGTGCTCCTCCACATGGTGGCTTAGCATTTGGTCTCGATCGAATTGTTTCTTTATTTGCCGGGTTAGATAGCATTCGCGATTGTATTGCATTTCCAAAAAATAATTCGGGACGAGATATGATGAGCGGAGCTCCATCCCCAATTGACGTGAACCAGTTGAAAGA
>JAJZHJ010000305.1 GCA_021804525.1 Bacteroidota bacterium
ATATAATCGTGACCTTTGGAACGGGATATAGATATACTGAAAATGTAGTGACATTAGATTTTGTAGAGAAAACACATGCGTTGTCTCTACCTTAATTTGAAAAAATATAAAACGAGCATTAAATCAAGGTTTAACCAAAGACGATGATCATTTGTGAGTTCCAAATGACCATCGTGTAAAAAATAAAAAAAACACATGAATGAAACAACATTAGTAACCACGAGTACCTCATTAGAAGGTTATCGGGTTACAAAACAATTAGGATTGGTGCGCGGAATCACCGTTCGTTCACGCAGTATCGTGGGCAACATAGCCGGAAACTTTATGACACTATTCGGAGGTAAAAATGCTATTTACACCGAACTGTGCGAAAGAGCGCGCGAAGAAGCTTTTCAACTGATGATTCAGCATGGGCAGGAAATGGGATGCAACGCTATCATTAATATGCGTTACGATGCCAACGATGTGATGAATGGTCTGACCGAAGTATTGGCTTACGGCACTGCAGTGATTGTTGAAAAGGTCAATTAAGGCATCTTGTCGTGAGATATAGATTTCAAAAAGAAATAACCAGCTATTGCACAATACATAATTTCAATGGATTTTATATTGGTTGACTCGCACAACGATTTATCAGAAATTGTGTATGTGCTTAATGTATCTCACGGCACTGTAGCAAAGAAATTCGGATTTACAAAAGAGAATAATCCGACAAATAATGCATTTATTGACGCATCTACCTTACAGGCTCAATTAAACAAGGGAATTGATGTATATGCCATGTCCATGAATGGCAAAGTGATTGGGTGCATCGCGATTGAAAAATCGGCAAAAGAGATGGATACATTTTACATTGAGAAAGTATCCGTAATTCCTGAGTTTAGAAGCCAGGGATATGGCGTTAAATTAATGGATTTTGCAACAGCCAAAATAAAAGAATCAGGAGGCAAAAACATATCCATTGCATTGATTGATTCCCATACGACACTCAAAAAATGGTATTCTTCGCAAGGGTTTATTGAAACTGGAACAAAGGATTTTGAGCATTTACCCTTTCGTGTATGTTTTATGAACAAACCAATATAAAAATTGCCAGCAGAGGTACAGTTATCAATTTGATATTTTAATCTATCAATCAAGGGCACATCATCGGGCAAAATTGAAAAACCACTTGCAGTTATCCTGTAAGTGGTTTTAATTTTATTGAGCGGAAAACGGGACTCGAACCCGCGACCCTCAGCTTGGGAAGCTGATGCTCTACCAACTGAGCTACTTCCGCATTGGTAGTAAAAGCGATGCAAAGATAGCAGTTTTTTTGAAATTCATGGCTTGACAGACCACTTTTTTGAAACAAAAAAACGAGTCTCTTTATGACATTGAGGCTCGTCTTTTGTTATCAATGTGTATCCTCATTTATTGGATAATGCCTAACAGTTGTGCATTACGCGTAATTTTCTCAATGGCCTCATCAATTTGCTCAAAAGTATGCGTTGCCATTAATGAAAAACGGATCAATGTATCTTCGGGTGGTACAGCCGGTGAAACAACGGGATTGACAAATACACCATCGTCCATTAATTTCCGGGTAAGCATAAATGTTTTTGCATTGTCACGCACAAATAGCGGAATAATGGGTGTTTCTGTTTTTCCGATATCGAAACCTGCTTTGCGGAATCCGTCTAAAGCGCGGTGGGTGTTTGCCCACAACTGATCCTTTCGCCATGTTTCTTCAGCCATTACGTCGAGAGCAGCAATGACACTCGCTGTTGAAGCAGGTGTGATACTTGCGCTGAAGATCAAGGTACGGGAGTTGTGCTTTAAATAGTTGATAATACTTTTGTCGGCAGCAACAAATCCTCCAATGGTGGCTAATGATTTACTGAATGTTCCCATAATGACATCCACATCATCAGTGACCCCAAAATGTTCACAAGAGCCAGCACCTGTTTTGCCAAAGAAACCCAACGTGTGAGCTTCATCCACCATGATAGAAGCATTGTATTTTTTAGCTAGATCGACTATCTCTGGAAGTTTGGCAATGTCTCCTTCCATACTAAAAACGCCATCTGTAACGATCAGTTTGAGTTTATCCGACTCACAGCGTTTCAGTTGGCGTTCCAACGACCCCATGTCGTTATGTTTGTATTTGAGCTGATTTGAATAGGAGAGCCGACGACCTTCAATAATAGAAGCATGATCAAGTTCATCGTACAAAAGATAGTCGTCTTTTCCGGTTAAGCAAGGAATCACACCGGAGTTAACGGTAAATCCTGTTGCATAGACTAAGGCTTCTTCTTTGTGAACTAATTTAGCTAATCGTTCTTCCAATTCGATGTGGATATCGAGCGTCCCATTTAAAAAACGAGAACCGGCACATCCTGTACCATATTTTTCGATGGCTTTAATGGCAGCTTCTTTGATAACAGGATGGTTGGTCAGACCAAGATAACTGTTTGATCCAAACATTAAAACGTGTTTGCCATTAATGGTAACTACTGTGTCCTGATCGGATTCTATTGCACGAAAGTAGGGATATACCCCGGCAGCTTGATACTTCTGAGGAGCATCAAACAGAGACATTTTTTCGCTAAGTAAACTCACGATAATGGTTGTTTTTTGGTTAGTGGCTGCAAAGGTATAAAAATTAATTTAGCATCAGTATCAATGGATGTGAAAAAAATATTTCAAAGCATGGTTAGACTTTTTATTGATTCAAAAAGAGGAGCTTACAATCTATCAAGCCGGAGAAGAGTCTGTTTTGAAAGAATAAAAAAGGCGTAATTCAAAAAAAAATGACTTTGTGCTGCGTCTAAACAGACAATTTTGGTATAACCAAGAAATCTTTAATGCAGAGAATCAAAACGCACAATTCGCCGCTTGCTGGACTCTATTCTTTGTTCATTAGCTGCAAAACGAACGGGATTTTCTATCTTTGTCGGAGAACTTTGGGTGATAGAAAATGCGCCAATATTATTAAAATTAGCGCGTCTTATCCAATAGAGGAATTTCAGTTTTCACGATTGCTATTTGCTGCCCTAAAATTCTGCCGAGTGCAACAATAGGACATTTTATTATAATGGTAAATTATCAGATTCGATTATGGAACAACGAAAATCATCGAGACGGACATTTCTTAAAACCACCGCATTGACAGTGGCCATCGCGGGGATTACGCCCCGTTCGTTATTAGCCAACGGATTGTTTCGAGAGAATGCAAGAGTAGCAGAAGAAGAAAAAGATCTTGTTTTTTTATTTCAGGGAGATTCCATTACGGAAGGTGGCAGATGGATAAATAGTTCAGACCAGAACCACATCATGGGACAGGACTATGCCTTTATTATATCGAGTCATTTAGGTGTT
>JAJZHJ010000306.1 GCA_021804525.1 Bacteroidota bacterium
ATGGTACGGTAACTGACATTGACGGGAATGTATATAAAACCATCCAAATAGGCAACCAAACCTGGATGGCTGAAAACCTTCGGGTTACGCATTACCGTAACGGTGATGAAATACCTAATATTAAAGATACAGCCGAATGGGCAATCCAAACACAAGGCGCTTATTGTAATTTAAAAAACACTGAAGATTTGGACACGATAGCCACTTACGGACGCTTATATAATTGGTATGCAACCCAAGACTCCCGCAATATTGCCCCGGAAGGTTGGCGTGTAGCCAATTACGCTGATTGGGGTACCCTTATAGACTATCTGGGCGGCGGTACCGTTGCATCAAAACATTTAAAAGAAACCGGACATTTACATTGGGAAATATCCAACATTGCCGACAATAGTAGCGGGTTTACAGCGTTACCTAGTAGTAGCCGTTATTATAAATATTATCCCATTGCATTTGATGCTTATTCAGTCTTTTGGACATCTTCATTATACTCAGACGTATCCGCACCTTTTTTTTATTTGTTTAGCGACGATACCAATGTATATACAGGAATTAATTATAAAGTCAACGGATATTCCATCCGGTGCATCAAAGAATAATAGTAGTGGGGGCACGATTAAGGAACGCACTTTCACTTATTTATAACAGATAGTAACCTATAAATCAAATCATTTTACAAATTACAAATGCAACCAAGCAGCAAATATTCTGTCTCAATTTTGGGCCTTATTTTGGCATTAATCATTAGTTGTGAACCTGACAAGCCCAAATTACCTGACAATCTACTTAACGGGAGAACAACGGCGATCTTTAATCCCGATAAAAGTTATGGTACGGTAACTGACATTGACGGGAATGTATATAAAACCATCCAAATAGGCAACCAAACCTGGATGGCTGAAAACCTTCGGGTTACGCATTACCGTAACGGTGATGAAATACCCAACATTAAGGATTCAGCCGAATGGGCAATCCAAACACAAGGCGCTTATTGTAATTTCAAAAATACTGAAGATCTGGATACGATAGCCACTTATGGACGCTTATATAATTGGTATGTAACCCAAGACTCCCGCAATATTGCCCCGGAAGGTTGGCATGTAGCCAATTACGCTGATTGGGGTACCCTTATAGACTATCTGGGCGGCGGTACCATTGCATCAAAACATTTAGAGGAAGCTGGAACCTTACATTGGCTTAGTCCAAATAATGCCGACAATAGTAGCGGGTTTACCGCATTGCCTGGTAGTTGGCGGTTATGTAGATATTATCCTATTCAATTTGGCCTTTACGGCGCATTTTGGACATCATCACTTTATTCTGACATATCTGCCCCATTTTTGTTTTTAACTAATTGGAATGATAATAATGTATATGCAGGAATTAATTATAAAGTCAACGGATATTCCATCCGTTGTATCAAAGAATAATAAAAATGCGGATACCGAAAAGCATAAATAGAGTAGGTAAAACCAGTAAGCAGTAAAAAAAATGGAACGAGTCCCGATGTTCGGGACGAGTTCCATACGTCCTTAATGTTAGAAAATAAAATACACGCATGAAACGAGCATGTATAAACGATTCGCCAATGACGATGAATGTGTAAGCGAGTTCCATATGACCTTAATGAAAAAAATAAACAAATTCATATGAAACATGGATTCCTCATCCTAACTTTTAGTTTTTTATTCTTGGCTTCAACTTTTGGCCAACCCTTTCAATTGCATGGGATTCTTAAGGACAGCATTAGCAATGAGGCATTGCCTTTTGGTAATGTTTTTGTCAGAAATGCAAAAGACTCCCTTATCTCCGGCGTGTTAACAGACGAAAAGGGGAACTTCACGCTTAAAAAGATACCTAAACAACCGGGTTTATACTTGCAAGCAAGATATTTCGGGTATAAAGTGAAAAAAGTGGAGATTCCAACCTCAAGAGGAAACACTGTAGAGATTGGGGCAATTGCATTAAGTCAGGATATGTTTAAGTTGAAAGACGCAACGGTGGTTGGAACGACTCCATTCATGGTACGGAAATTTGACCGTCAGGTATATAATATGAGCGACAACCGAATTGCTTCGGCACGTTCGGTACTTGACTTATTGCGGACATTACCCGGCGTGGTGGTCGATAATCAGGGAAACATCCGCTACAAAGGTGCTCCGGCAACTATCTATGTAGATGATCAGCCGGCTTCTTTCATGTATCCCAAGGTAGAGATGATCCCGGTATCGCTGGTAAAAAAAATCGAACTGATTGATGCTTCAATGTACAACAGCGCCTCCGGTCAGGGAGGTATAATTAATATTAAATTAAAAAAGGTTACTACTGATGGATTAAGCGGGTTAGGTACAATAGATGGCAATACCCTATCTTTCCATCGTGCTGATGCGTTCAATGGATTTGCCAACCTAAACTATAAAATCAAAAACGTAACGATCTTCGATAATTTCAACGTAAAAACCAGTCGTTCGTTTAATAATCAAACATCAAACGGAACCCTGAATTACGGAACTCTTTATTATTTGGAGAATATTGGAAATACCTCTACCCAATCAAGTGAGTTGTTCAATTATACAGGAGCTAAGATTTCCCTTCACCAAACCTCTCAGTTGTTGTTCGTTTATGGATTTTATGGAAATTATCAGAAACAAGTATCAGGGGGAACAACGCTTCAAACCTTGGCTAATAATACAGGGATTAATCCTTATGATGCTTATTCAACCCTTGGGAATAATAAAGGAAATGTTTATGGTCAACTTGCCGAACTTTCCTTTTTACATTATTTTCCCAAAGGGAGAATGTTGATGATGGCTGGACAAATTACTCACGAAACAGCTCCGAGTCATAATAACATCAATTATACCTATGATTATATCAATACATATCCCGTAGACAGCATTTCGCAAATCAATAATGACAATTGGCAACCAAGGAATGAATTAGGATATATGATCTTCTATGTCCATCCCATTAATGCGAACTTCCAATGGAATCTCGGCATGCAAGGTCATTTTACATTACATCAGGTTAATGATAACAAAACCTTGGTTAATGGCCTGCTTAACCTGCCTTTGTCTCAATACACAAATGGAGCTTCCCAATATCATGCTTTATTCTGGAAATTTGGAAGCACTTTGAAGAAATGGAAAATAAGTGGGGGTATTACTGCGCAGTATGATCAGGACAAAGCCGATTTTAAGCGCTATCTCATGTCAAATCAGGATACACTCCTGCACATCAATAAATCCTATCTCAATTTCTTGCCTTCTGTTACGATCGGATATGACCTTGATAGTTTGCAGGAATTTAAACTCACCTATGCGCGAACCATCACCGCGCCTTATTACTTGGAGATGT
>JAJZHJ010000307.1 GCA_021804525.1 Bacteroidota bacterium
CATTCAAAGATGCAGCTTGGGCAAAAGCGTTTGCCCATCGTTATTTTCTTTCTACAGACACAGTCAGCGAGCTTATCGAACAAAGTTACGGAAACTGGCCTCAGCTAACAGCTTATCTTTCACAAAATGCATTTGTTGCTCCAACGTATTTGCTTGCATTAGTATCTCAGCTATCAGAAAAGGATTTGAGCGATCTCAAAGCATCCACTATCACTGATCATCTTCTTTGTGCTACAAAGCCAGAAAACCGAGATCCTGACGTTAGCGAAGAAAACTTTATACGATATGTGCTTTCCCCTCGTATTTCTACAGAATCCATCACTCCGTGGCGTTCTTTTTTAATAAATCATTTTGGATTGGAAATGGCTCGCACTTGTCGTCAAAATATATTACCATTAATCCATTGGATCGCTACAAACATTCGCATTAACCGAACAGCAAACCAACCTTCAAACATATTAATTTCTCCCGAAAATGTTTACATATACCGCGTTGCGGATTATTCCTCTCGCAATTTGTTTTTTGTAGCAACTTGTCGTTCATTTGGTATCCCTGCACGCTTAAATCCAATCACCAACAAACCAGAATATCTGAAAAATGATCAATGGTATGGGGTTAACTTCCAAGAAGAAAAGTCAGTTATCCCTGCCAAAGGAAAAATTAAATTATTGAATTGCAAAAATGTAATCATTCCACAATATGATCAACAATTCACCATAGCACATTTACAGCATGGATGTTATCGTACGCTCACATTTGAAGAGAATCAAAAAGTAACTGATTTTCCTGACCCACTGACAATGGATACCGGGCATTACGTTTTGACCACCGGTAATCGATTACCTGATGGCACCGTACTTAGTTCTTTGATTTTTTTCACAGTAAGATCAGGAGTCGATTCAAAATTACCTGTTACAATACGTCAAGACACGAGAGTTCTTCATCCACTGGGGAAAATAGGGTTAGAACAATTGCAGGTAAAATTGCTAAACGAGACTACAACTTACTCGCTCTCATCATTGACTGCAAATAAAAAAGAGATTGCACTCATTCTACTTGATCCCGATCAAGAGCCTTCGCGTCATGTATTAAACGACCTTGCCACACTTTCAAATCGATTCCAAAATCGGAAAATATTTTTTCTTTTCGTGATTTCACCTTCTAAGGTTCATCAAGCCAATGTGCTGTTATCGTATTTATTGCCAAGACCAAATCTGATTGTTGTTGACCATCGAGGCGCAGTATCCAATGTTTTGTACAAGCAATTTGCACAAACAACTGACACCAAATTACCGATTGTAATATTTTGCGACAAAGATGGAACCATTTTTTTCAAGTCGTCAGGTTACACAATTGGCATTGGGAACCAATTACTTAATGCACAACAACAACTATGCAAAGGAGACATTGCAAAAGAAGATAAGCATGTCTGCACATCAAGATAGCCCATTTACGGTAAATTTTGACTCGTTTTTGGGATCAACGAAAGAACAAATAAAAAAAGCGATGAAAAACATCGCTTTTAAAAGTGACCCCGGAGAGGCTCGAACTCTCGACCCAATGATTAAGAGTCATTTGCTCTACCAACTGAGCTACGGAGTCAAAATTGGAATGCAAAGGTACAATAAATTCCGATTCCCATCAACCTCTTCTCCATTTTTTAGAATGAAAAAACATTACGTCGAAACCCATCAATTTGGGATACGCGAAGAGAACCTGAAGAAGACATTGTTTTTTGATGCTTGAACATACATGAAAATGATTCTTATCCTTTAGACAAAAAAGAGTTTAATCCATAAATATAACGATTATTTTTATGATTTACTCGCGTTTACAAAGGCAACGTCATATATTCGAATTTCAATATTTTCAAAAAAACACCAGAAAAAAAAGAGACATACATTCAAACCCGATACGTTTATGCACAATCAGACATAAAATCATGTGAACCCTGCAAAATAAAGGGCATTTCTCTATTCAAATGAAATGACAGAACTAACCAAAAACTTTATGTTAAATAAATAGGTTGTAATAAAAATGACATTATCTTTGTGCCACAATCTTATTTTCAATGCAAGCGATAGATTGAACTAAACTTCACTTGTGTCATCTTTTATAAAAATGAACCTACAGATATTTATTCCATCCAGAAACACTTGTATAATAGAGCAATACCTTATAATTAACCAGACATAATCCAACTTTTTTATTCCTATGAAAACAACATTGAAAATTGCAATCACTATTGCTGTCACAATTCTTTTGATGGCAATCAGTTTTGAAGTAATCACTCGGTTGAGCACATACCACGACGAACGAGTTACCATGAATGTATTAATTCTTTCAGTAATAGGCGCTATTGGTTTGCTAACTGTTGTCGCCACACTTCATGAATCACACCATCAAAAAAAGGTTGAGGAATACATGGAACTTATCGAAAAAGAAAATAAGCATCCATTGGCGCTTTTCCGATATTGCCCTGTGTGCGGTTCATCTAAATTCGTAGCAAAGCAAGAAAATGCAAAAATATGCGAGAACTGCGGGTTTAATTATTACATCAATCCCTCCGCCGCAGTTGCTGCTTTCATTGTAAACAATGAAGGTGAATTGTTAGTAGGGCGCAGAGCACACGATCCGGCTAAGGGAACTCTAGACCTGCCAGGCGGTTTTGTAGCACTAGAAGAGACAGGGGAAGAAGCCGTGAAACGTGAAATAAAAGAGGAGTTAAACTTAACGATCACAAAAGCTGAAATGATATTCACGATTCCAAATAGATACCGTTGGTCGGGTATGACTATCCCCACACTTGATCTTTTCTATCATTGCGAAGTAGAAAATTTAGATGAATTGAAACCTTTAGACGATGTAGTCGAAACTTTTTTCATTAAGCTCGACTACATTCATCCAGAAGATTTTGGATTAGCTTCAATTCGCGAAGCAGTTTCACTTTATCAAGAAGGGAAAATGATTCTTACTTCTTAGACAATCGTTTCCGCTCATTCTCATCGAGAACAATTTTGCGTAATCGAATTGACTTAGGAGTCAATTCCACATATTCATCCTCTTTGATATATTCTAAAGCCTCTTCGAGACTAAAAATAATAGGAGGCGTTATACGTGCTTTGTCATCCGAACCTGAAGCACGCATGTTTGTGAGTTTTTTCGACTTGGTAACGTTGACACTTAGGTCACCTTCTTTGCAATGTTCACCTACGACTTGGCCTGCATACACCTCTTCTTGTGGCGAAACAAAGAATTTTCCTCTGTCTTGCAACTTATCAAGAGCGTAAGCAAACACAGTGCCCCCTTCCATCACAGTAATTGAACCGTTTGTACGGCGCTCC